>NZ_JBSFJL010000009.1:0-281231 GCF_053598035.1 Streptomyces sp. NPDC001204
CGAAGCGTCGATGTCCTCCCCCTCGTCGCTGCTGCACTGGACCCGCCGCATGATCGAGATCCGCAAACAGAACCGCGCCTTCGGGCTCGGCTCCTACACCGAACTCCAGTCCTCCAACCCCGCGGTCATCGCGTTCCTGCGGGAGTACAAGGACGACCTGGTCCTGTGCGTCCACAACTTCTCCCGCTTCGCCCAGCCAACCGAACTCGACCTGCGGGCCTTCCAGGAACGCCACCCGGTCGAACTCATCGGCGGAGTCCGCTTCCCGGCCATCGGTGAACTCCCCTACCTGCTCACCCTGGCGGGCCACGGGTTCTACTGGTTCCGGCTCACCGCCGACGTCGCGTCCCGGACCGGCCGACGCGTGTGAGCGCGTGGCCGACGAAAGGAGGCGTGACCATGCCGAAGACCGCGCCGCTGACGCCGAGCGCCGGGAGCCCGGCCGGGCCCATGGCGTCGCTCGGCTCGCTGCTGCGCGAATGGCTGCCGCGGCAGCGCTGGTTCGCCGGCAAGGACCGGCCCGTCACCGATCTGCGTCTGCTGTCGATGACGGAGCTGTTCCCGGACTGTCTGCATCTGCTCGTCCACGCCGAGCACGCGGGCGTCCCCTCCGGTCCCGGCACGGTCCCCGCCCCCACCGGCACGCCCGCCCCGCCGCCCGCCGACTGCTACCAACTGCTGCTCGGCGTACGGCGGCAGCCGGCCCCGCGCCTGCACCGGGCGTTCATCGGCCGCCCCGAGGAGGGGCCGCTGGCCGGCCTCGCGATCTACGACGCGCTGTGCGACCCGCGTTCGGCCCAGCTGCTCCTGGAGCGGATGCGCCACCCCGGTGCCTCGGGCCCGCTGCACTTCGAGGCGGACCCGTCCGTACTGATCCCCGGTGCCCTGGTGCCCAGGCTGCTGGACGCCGAGCAGTCCAACTCCTCGATCGTGTACGGGGACGAGTTCATCCTGAAGGTGTTCCGCCGCATCCAGCCGGGCGTCAACCCGGACCTGGAGGTGCCGTGGGCCCTGGCCGGGCAGGACTGCGCCCGGGTGCCCGCCCCGGTGGCCTGGTTCCGCACCACGCAACCGGAGCCGGCGACACTCGGGGTGCTCCAGCCGTTCCTGCCCGACGCCGCGGACGGCTGGACGCTGGCCCTGCGGGCCCTGGCCACCGGTGACGACTTCACCACCCAGGCGCACCAGTTGGGGCAGGCGACCGCGGAGGTCCACCTGGCGCTGGCCGGTGCCTTCCCCACCGGCGCGCACCAGGACATCGCGCGCACCGCCACGACGATGACCGAGCATCTGGAGTCCGCCGCGCACAGCGTCCCCGCGCTGCGTCCGTACGCGACCCGGCTGCGCACCGCGTTCGCCGCGCTGGCCAGCTGCGACGCCGGGCCACCCGCCCAGCGCGTGCACGGCGACCTGCACCTCGGCCAGGTGCTGCGGGCCGGGCGCGAGTGGTTCGTCATCGACTTCGAGGGCGAGCCGTCGCGTCCGCTCGCCGAGCGCCGCATCCCCGAGTCCCCGGTGCGGGACGTGGCGGGGATGCTGCGCTCCTTCGACTACGCCGCCCGCCAGCGCCGCCCCTGGCGCCCGGAGTGGGCGCGCCGCTGCCGGGAGGCGTACTGCGCCGGCTACGCCTCCCGGGCCGGCTGGGACCCCCGCAAGAAACACGCCCTGCTGCGGGCCTACGAGACGGATCGGGCCGTGTACGAAGTGCTGTACGAGGCCCGGCACCGCCCCGACTGGCTCGCCGTACCGATGGCGGCGATCGAACGTCTCGCCGTGAGAGGAGGCTGAACCGGTGGCACTGCGCGACACGTCACTTCCCGAGCCGTCCGGCCCCGTCCTGCCCCCGGCGGTACGGACCCGGACGGCCCCGCCGCTCGATCCCGCCGACCGTGAGCGCCTGCTGTCCGGCGCCCACCACGACCCGCACGCGCTGCTCGGCGCCCATCCGGTGCCGGGCGGGATCGCCCTGCGGGTGCTGCGTCCCTTCGCCCGCGCGGTGAGCGTGCTCGTGGACGGCGAGCGCACCCCGCTCGCCTCGGAGGGCGACGGACTGTTCTCGGCCGTACTGCCCCTGGCCGAGATCCCCGACTACACCCTGGTGGTCGGCTACGAGCCCGACGAGTACGAGGTCCACGACCCCTACCGCTTCCTGCCCGCCCTCGGCGAGCTGGACCTGCACCTCGTCCGGGAGGGCCGGCACGAGCAGCTGTGGCAGGCGCTGGGCGCGGAGCCGATGACGCACCAGGGCGTGCGGGGCACCCGGTTCACGGTGTGGGCGCCGAACGCCCGGGGCGTGCGGGTGGCCGGCGACTTCAGTCACTGGGACGGGACGGCCTTCCCGATGCGCTCGCTGGGCGCGGCGGGCGTGTGGGAGCTGTTCCTGCCCGGGATCGGCGAGGGCGCGAAGTACAAGTTCGAGATCACCTCGCAGTACGGCGGCCGGTTCCTCAAGGCCGACCCGATGGCACGGCGCACCGAGGTGCCGCCCGCCACCGCGTCCGTCGTGACGGCCGCCCACCACGAGTGGGGCGACCAGGAGTGGATGGCGCACCGCGCGGACATCCCGGTGCACGAGGCGCCGTTCTCGGTGTACGAGGTCCACCTGCCGTCCTGGCGACCGGGGCTGACGTACCGCGAACTGGCCGAACGACTGCCCGCGTACGTCAAGGACCTGGGCTTCACGCACGTGGAGCTGATGCCGGTCGCCGAGCACCCCTTCGGGCCGTCCTGGGGCTATCAAGTGACCTCCTACTACGCACCGACCGCGCGCCTCGGCTCGCCGGACGACTTCCGGTACTTCGTCGACGCCTGCCACCGGGCCGGGATCGGCGTGATCATGGACTGGGTGCCGGCGCACTTCCCCAAGGACGACTGGGCGCTGGCCCGCTTCGACGGGGACCCGTTGTACGAGCCGGGGAACGCGCAGCGCGCCGAGCACCCCGACTGGGGCACGTACGAGTTCGACTTCGCCCGCACGGAGGTGCGCAACTTCCTGGTCGCGAACGCCGTGTACTGGTGCGAGGAGTTCCACGTCGACGGCCTGCGGGTGGACGCGGTGGCCTCCATGCTCTACCTGGACTACTCGCGCGACTCCGGCCAGTGGACGCCCAACGCGTACGGCGGCCGGGAGGACCTGGACGCGGTGGCGTTCCTCCAGGAGATGAACGCCACCGTGTACCGGCGCGCCCCGGGCGTGGTGACCATCGCCGAGGAGTCGACCGCCTGGGGCGGGGTGACCGCGCCGACCGACAGCGGCGGCCTGGGCTTCGGGCTGAAGTGGAACATGGGCTGGATGCACGACTCGCTCCAGTACATGAGCAAGGAGCCGGTGCACCGCAAGTACCACCACCACGAGATGACCTTCGCGATGGTGTACGCCTACAGCGAGAACTACGTCCTGCCGATCTCGCACGACGAGGTGGTGCACGGCAAGCGGGCGCTGGTGTCGAAGATGCCCGGCGACTGGTGGCAGCGACGCGCGAACCACCGCGCGTACCTGGGCTTCATGTGGGCCCACCCGGGCAAGCAACTGCTGTTCATGGGCCAGGAGTTCGCTCAGGGAGGCGAGTTCTCCGAGCAACACGGGCCCGAGTGGTGGCTGCTCGACGAGGACTACTGCGCCGCGGGCGACCACCGCGGGGTGCGGGACCTGGTGCGCGACCTCAACACGCTCTACCGGGCCACACCGGCCCTGTGGCAGCGCGACACCCGGCCCGAGGGCTTCCGCTGGGTGGCCGTGGACGCCGCCGACGACAACGTCTACGCGTTCCTGCGCCACGACGCGGTCGGCGCCCCGCTGCTGGCGGTGTCCCACTTCTCCCCCGCGGTACGCGAGGGCTACCGCCTGGACGTGCCGGGCGGGATCACCGCGTGGCGCGAGGTCCTGAACACCGACGCCGCCCGCTACGGCGGCGGCGGCGTCGCCAACCCCGGGCCGCTCGAACCCGAGGGCGGGCCGGAGGACGGGCACCTCAGGATCACGCTGCCACCGCTGGCCACGCTCTGGCTGACTCCGCACCCCGCCTGAGCGGGCGGGGGCGCGGGGAACGGGGCTACTTCCCGGTTCGGGGCCCGTGACGCGCTGACCTGGGCTACATTCGATCCGCGTCGACCACCCCACTCATCGGCGGAGTCACCTCCGTAAACCCCAGGAGCAGCGCATGCGCGACTTCGCCCTCGCTCCGTCCGCCGTCGCCCCGCTCACCGGCGGGCTCGCCGACAGCGTCTTCGAGACCGCGGAGACCCGTCCCACCCTGCCGGTGCTCGCGCGCCGCGCCGACCCCTCCTCCCCGGTGTGGGAGGAGGTGACCGCCGTGGAGCTGCGGGACCAGGTGATCGACCTGGCCAGGGGGCTGGTGGCCGCCAGGATCTCGCCCGGCCACCGCGTGGCGGTCATGGCCCGCACCCGGTACGAGTGGACGGTCCTCGCGTACGCGCTGTGGGCGGTCGGCGCCGAGGTCGTCCCGATCTACCCGACCTCCTCGCGCGAGCAGGTCGAGTGGATCCTGCGGGACTCCGAGTGCGTGGCCGTCGTCGTCGAGGACGAGCAGGGCGTGATGACCGTCGGCCCGGTCTGCGCGACGCTGCCCCGGCTCCAGCACGTGTGGCAGCTGGACGCGGGGGCGCTGGAGCACCTGGTGGAACGGGGGGCGGTGATACCGCCGACCACGGTGAACTCGCTGCGCCGGATCGTGCTGCCGGACGCGACCGCGGCGATCGCCTACACCTCCGGCACGACGGGCCACGCCCTGGGCTGCGCGCTGAGCCACCGCGCGCTGGCGAGCCCCTGCGACACGCTGCTGGCCAGCTGGGGGCACACCGCCGCGCCGCCCGGTGAGCAGGCGTCGGTGCTCGCCTTCCTGCCCCTCTCGCACGTGTACGGACTGATGGTCCAGGGCCTGTGCATCCGCGGCGGCATCCTGATGGGCCACGAACCGGAGCTGGGCGAGGAGGCACTGACGTCGGCGCTGCGCACGTTCAGGCCGACGTACTTCTACGCCGTGCCCTCCGTCTTCGAGAAGATCTACAAGAACTTCCTGCACGCGGCCGGGCAGGCCGGCCGCGGCGCGCTGTTCGAGCGGGCGGCCGACACGGCCCGGGACTTCGCCGCGGCGTCGGAGCGGCAGCGGCTGGGCCGGGGCCCGGGCCCCGGGCTCGACCTGCGGCTGCAACACGCCCTGTACGAGCGGACGGTGTACCGCAAGCTGCGGACCGCGCTGGGCGGCAGGGTGGTCCGCGCCACCTCCGGCGGCTCCCCGCTGAGCCGCGAACTCACCCTGTTCTACGAGGGCATCGGCATCTACGTGCACGACGGATACGGGCTCACGGAGACCGCGGGCGGCATCACCATGCAGCCGCTGGGCCGGGAGAAGTCGGGGACCGTCGGCACGGCGCTGCCGGGCACGGCGATCGAGGTGGCGGACGACGGGGAGATCCTGGTCCAGGGGCCGTCGGTGTTCCAGGGGTACGTGGGCGACGAGGACGCGACCGGGGCCGCGCTGCGCGGCGGCTGGCTGGCCACGGGGGACATCGGGCAGCTGGACGCCGAGGGTTATCTGACGATCACCGGGCGCAAGAAGGACATCATCGTCACCAGCGGAGGCAAGAGCGTGGCCCCGGCGCCGCTGGAGCAGCGGCTGCGGATGCATCCCCTGGTCCACCAGGCGGTGGTCGTGGGCGACAACCGGCCCTGCGTGGGCGCGCTGATCACCCTGGATCCGGAGTTCCTGGCCCACTGGCGTGCGGCGCTGGCGTTGCAGGGGGACGCGCCGGGGCAGGAGGCGCGCGAGGAGAACGCGCTGCGGGAGGAGATCGAGCGAGCCGTGGCCGCCGCGAACAGCGCCGTCTCCCGGTCGGAGTCCATCCGGGTCTTCCGGGTGCTGCCCACGCCCTTCGACGTGGCCAGCGGGCTGCTCACACCGTCGATGAAGCTGCGCAGGGACGTCATAGTGCGGCACTACGCGGTCGAGATCGACACCATGTACCAGGCGCGGACCCGCTCCCCGCGCCGGGACACCGCGCACGACCCGATGGCCGACTGGGACGACTCCGACAACGTCTTCCGCTGACGCGGGACGGGGAACACGGGACCCGTACGGGGCCGGCTGACCGCTGCCCTTTTCCCTTCCGCCGGCATGCTCCCGACCTGGCGCCGACGCTGCCGTCAGCCTCCTGTCGGCTTCGTGCTGCCCGCTCCGTACCGTCGTCCGCCCCCTGCCGACTGCCTGCCCTCCGCTGCCCGCGACGCCCAAGCGTAGGCTCCGCGCCCCTGGGAACAAGACAGTGGACGCAAGGGAAAGAAAGGACGACAGCCCGGCCGACGGGGCCGGGCCGGAAGGCGAGATGGCATTCGAGCCGCCTGGGGACGACACACTGGCCAGCGAGGGCATTCCCAGCCGCACCGCTCGCTTCGCGGGTGCGTTGCACCATGTCACGGGTGCGCGACTCGCCGCGGAGGAGTTCCTCGACGAGGTCGCACGGCTCTCGCTGCCGGCGGCACCCGAGTACTGGGACGACATCCTGCTGGTCGTCACGGAACTCGCGGCGAACGCGGTGCAGTACGCGCCGGGGCCGTTCGAGCTGCGGATGCGGCGTACCTTCGACGGGGTGCACGTGACGCTCAGCGACACCAGCACCACACGGCCGGCCCCGCGGCCGTTCCGCCCCAGCCGGGGCGGCGGCGGCATCGGCTGGCACCTGATCCACACCCTGTGCGACCAGGTGAGCGTGGTGGTCAACGATCACGGCAAGGACGTGCACGTCTTCCTGCCCTGGTGAGCCCCGATCACCCGGAGCCCCGGCTGCGAACGGGGTCCGGGCTCGTCGCGGTGCCGCGACCCGCCTCGCGGGCCGCGCCGGTTCAGGCGCTGGTCGCCTCGCGGGGCGGAAGCGCGCGGTAGTAGGCAGCCACCCGCGTCAGATACTCCGGGTCCCTGGTCTCGCTGTCGGTCCTGAAGGGCGGCGCCGCCTTGATCTGCCCACGCGAACAGGCCACCGTGATCCTCCGCTCCGCGCGGTCGATGCCGGCGACCATGCCGACCGGCACCAGCATGCTCCTGCCGAACACCCACACCCCGGTGTCCACGACCAGGTGCCGCATCCCGGAGTGGCCGCCCTCCCGGTCCACGTGGCCCACGGTGCCGTCGGTGGCGACGACGGTGAAGCCGGTCAGGTCCTCTTCCTCGGTACGAGCGACCTGCGGCGGATACGACCAGATTCTGTCTATGGTCACGCTGCTCCTTCCTCCCCGGGCTGACGTGTCACGAGCCTCGGGCCGGCGGTCCCGGTCCGTCGGCTCCCACCGCACCAACTACCCTTCTCCGACCACGGCATTCGGCGCCGCGCCGGGAAGAGCGGGGGTGCGGGAGCCGCGGTCGCCACGCGGGCTCAGATCGCCGGCGGACGAGCGGGCCCGGTGGCGTCCCCGGGCGCGGAGATGTTCTCGGGCGGGCAGGTGTTCCAGGGCGGGCAGGTGTTCCCGGGCGGACCGGTGAGCAGTTCCAGCGTTCCGGTCATGTCCAGCAGCCGTTCCAGGACGGCCGGACGCTCGTCCAGGTGAAGTGCGACGCCCGCCTCGTCCAGGAGGCGCCGGATCTGGAGCAGCGCGGACAGGCCGGAGGAGTCGACGCTCTCGAGTCGCGAGAACTCCAGGCGTACGGCGGCGACCGGGTGCCGTGCCGCGTGGCGCCGGGTGAGCACCACGGTCACCGCGTCCAGGAGTTGGCCGCGGGTGAGGTAGTCGAGGTCGCCTCCCACGCGAACCACGGCAGCGGATCCACGGGTCTCCACGGAGAGGCTGAAGGGCGAAGGCGGCATTGTTGTCATACGGGGTTTTCCGGGGCCGGGGTCTTCGGGTTCTTCCGCACGGGGCGCCATGCGGTACGCCATGCGGTCAAAACGTCCGCGTACCCCTGAACCACCAGGTCATGCACGGCGTACGGGGGCGAATTCACCGGGCCGGATATTGACGCACGTGTTTTGTTCGGGGCGGTCCGAGTGGGTTAGCCTGCGGCGTATTTCTCATCAGCAGATCCGTGAAATCGCGGAAATGCACGCACGTCGGCGGGCCCGCGGCGGCCCGTTGGAGATGTCCGAGTCCTCACCGGCGGGGACTCCTGGGGAGCGGGACGAGGGTGCGCATGACCAGCGACAGAACCGAGGTCCTCGACGCCGTTCCGGGCGACCGGGAGCTGCGGCAGCTCCTGGCCGGCCTGACGGCCGTGCGGGACGGCGACTTCGGCACGCGCCTGCCGGAGGACGCCGACGGACTCATGGGCGACATCGCGACCGTGTTCAACGGGATGGTCGACCAGTTGTCCGTGTTCACCTCCGAAGTCACCCGGGTGGCCCGGGAGGTCGGCACCGAGGGCACGCTCGGCGGTCAGGCGGAGGTGCCGGGGGTCTCGGGCACCTGGGCCGATCTGACCGACTCGGTCAATGCCATGGCGGGCAACCTCACCACCCAGGTGCGCGACATCGCGCAGGTGGCGACGGCGGTGGCCAAGGGCGATCTGTCGCAGAAGATCGACGTGCCCGCGCGCGGCGAGATCCTGCAACTGAAGGAGACCGTCAACACGATGGTCGACCAGCTCTCCGCCTTCGCCGACGAAGTCACCCGCGTCGCCCGGGAGGTCGGCACCGAAGGGCGCCTCGGCGGACAGGCCAAGGTGCCTGGAGTGGCGGGTGTGTGGCGGGACCTGACCGACTCCGTCAACTTCATGGCGGGCAACCTCACCGCCCAGGTCCGCAACGTCGCCCAGGTGACGACCGCGGTGGCCAAGGGCGACCTCTCCCAGAAGATCACCGTCGACGCCCGCGGCGAGATCCTCGAACTCAAGAACACCATCAACACGATGGTCGACCAGCTCTCCGCCTTCGCCGACGAAGTCACCCGCGTCGCCCGAGAGGTCGGCACCGAAGGACGCCTCGGCGGACAGGCCGACGTCCAGGACGTCAAGGGCACCTGGCGGGATCTGACCGACTCCGTCAACTTCATGGCGGGCAACCTCACCGCCCAGGTCCGCAACGTCGCCCAGGTGGCGACGGCGGTCGCCGAGGGCGACCTCTCCCAGAAGATCACCGTCGACGCCCGCGGCGAAATCCTCGAACTCAAGAACACCATCAACACGATGGTCGACCAGCTCTCCGCCTTCGCCGACGAAGTCACCCGCGTCGCCCGAGAGGTCGGCACCGAGGGACGCCTCGGCGGACAGGCCGACGTCCAGGGCGTCTCCGGGACGTGGAAGGACCTCACCGACAACGTCAACGTGATGGCGTCCAACCTGACCGGGCAGGTCCGCTCGATCGCCCAGGTCGCCACCGCCGTGGCCCGCGGCGATCTGTCCCGCAAGATCACGGTCGAGGCCGAGGGCGAGGTCGCGGCGCTGGCCGACGTGATCAACACGATGGTCGACACCCTGTCCGCGTTCGCCGACGAGGTCACCCGCGTCGCCCGGGAGGTCGGCACCGAGGGACGCCTCGGCGGGCAGGCGCACGTGCCCAACGTCGCGGGCACCTGGAAGGACCTGACCGACAACGTCAACTCGATGGCGAACAACCTCACCGGTCAGGTGCGCAACATCGCGCTGGTGACGACCGCGGTGGCCAGGGGCGACCTGTCGAAGAAGATCGACGTCGACGCGCGCGGCGAGATCCTGGAGCTGAAGACGACCATCAACACGATGGTCGACACCCTCTCCGCCTTCGCCGACGAGGTCACCCGCGTCGCCCGAGAGGTCGGCACCGAGGGACGCCTCGGCGGACAGGCCGAGGTCGAGGGCGTCTCGGGCACCTGGAAGCGGCTCACGGAGAACGTCAACGAGCTGGCCGGCAACCTGACCCGGCAGGTGCGGGCGATCGGCGCGGTGGCCAGCGCCGTGGCGGAGGGAGACCTGACCCGCTCGATCACCGTGGAGGCCTCCGGCGAGGTCGCCGAACTCAAGGACAACATCAACTCCATGGTGGAGTCCCTGCGCGAGACCACCCGGGCCAACCAGGAGCAGGACTGGCTCAAGTCCAACCTGGCGCGGATCACCAGCCTGATGCAGGGGCACCGCGACCTGCCGGTCGTGGCCGAGCTGATCATGGATGAGCTGACCCCGCTGGTGTCGGCCCAGTACGGCGCCTTCTATCTGGCCGAGGACGGCGAGCGCGGCCCCGAGCTGCGGCTCGTCGGCTCCTACGGCAGGCCCGACGACGACCGGCCCACCCGATTCTCCTTCGGCCGCTCGCTGGTCGGCCAGGCCGCACGCAGCCGCCGTACCATCACGGTCGGCGAGCTGCCGGCGGGGTACGTCACCATCTCCTCCGGACTCGGCCAGGCGGTGCCGACCGCGCTGATCCTGTTGCCGATCCTGTTCGAGGACCAGGTCCTCGGCGTCATCGAGCTGGCGTCGGTCACCGCGTTCACTCCGGTCCACCGGGACTTCCTGGAGCAGCTGCGCGAGGCCCTCGGGGTCAACGTCAACACCATCGTGGCCAACGCCCGCACCGACGAGCTGCTCGACGAGTCCCAGCGGCTGACGGCCGAACTCCAGGCCCGCTCGGCCGAGTTGCAGTCCCAGCAGGACGAGCTCCAGCGCTCCAACGCCGAACTGGAGGACAAGGCCTCGCTGCTGGCGGAGCAGAACCGCGACATCGAGGCGAAGAACCTCCAGATCGAGCAGGCCCGGCAGGAACTGGAGGCCCGCGCCCAGCAGTTGTCGCTGGCCTCCAAGTACAAGTCGGAGTTCCTGGCGAACATGAGCCACGAGCTGCGCACCCCGCTCAACAGCCTGCTCATCCTCGCCCAGTTGCTCGCCCAGAACCCCTCGCGCAACCTCACGCCGAAGCAGGTCGAGTACGCGGGGATCATCCACTCCGCGGGCAGTGACCTGCTCCAGCTGATCAACGACATCCTGGACCTGTCGAAGGTCGAGGCGGGCAAGATGGACGTCACCCCGGAGCGGGTGTCACTTCGCCAGCTCATCGACTACGTCGAGGCCACCTTCCAGCCGATGACGACGCAGAAAGGCCTTCAGTTCGCGGTCACCACCGCGCCGGGCGCGCCCGCTGACCTGCTCACCGACGACTCCCGGCTGCGCCAGATCCTGCGCAACCTGCTGTCCAACGCGGTGAAGTTCACCGAGCAGGGCGGCGTCGAGCTGTGCATCGAACCGGCCGCGGACGACGAGGTGCCCGGGGGCGTCGTGCGGGGCGGCGCGGTCGTGGCCTTCCGGGTCAAGGACACCGGAATCGGCATCCCGGAACAGCACCTGGAGACGATCTTCGGCGCCTTCCAGCAGGCGGACGGCACCACCAGCCGCAAGTACGGCGGGACCGGCCTCGGGCTGTCCATCACGCGGGAGATCGCGCACCTGCTCGGCGGTGCCGTCGCCGTGGACAGCGTGCCCGGCCGGGGCAGCACGTTCACGCTCTTCCTGCCGGTGGCCCGCCCCGACTTCGAGCAGGTGCTCGGCGGCGGCAGGACCCCGCAGAAGGCCCCGGCCGAGCTGGTGCCGGCCGCCGCGGCGGACCGGGAGGCCGGGCGGGCGCACCCGGGCGGCGACGGGCCGCGCAGGCGGCGGCTGCTGATCGTCGAGGAGCGTTCCCGCGGGCTGCTGACCCTGGTGGCCGAGAGCGTGGTCGCGGACGTGGTCCGGCACAGCGCCGACGACGCGGGCGCGCTGCCCACCGTGGACGTCATCACCGCCATGGGGGCGCAGGAGGCGGCGGGGGCGCTGGCCGCCGAGCCGTGCCACTGCGTCGTCCTCGACCTGGACATGCCCGAGCGGGAGGCGTCCCGGTTCCTCCGGGCGCTCCAGGGCGACTCGGCGCTGGCGGGCGTACCGGTGCTCGTGCACAGCGGTCAGCGTCCGGACGTGGCCCGGGCGGAGGCGCTGCGCTCGCGCGGGGACGACGGATCGCTCGAATTCCTCTCCAGCCTCGACGAGTTGCGCGAGCGCATCGCCCTGCACCTGTCGGCCGAGGAGCCCGGGGACGTGCTGTCCCCGGTGCGGGCCGACGAGCCGCAGGACCTCGCGCCACCCGTCGACGGTGCCTTCTCGGGCCGTACCGTCCTCGTCGTCGACGACGACGCGCGCAACCTGTTCGCGCTGAGCGGAATCCTGGAGCTGCACGGCTTCCGGGTGCTGCACGCGGAGAACGGGCGCAAGGGCATCGAGACGCTGGTCGGCAACCCCGACGTCGCGCTCGTCCTGATGGACGTGATGATGCCGGAGATGGACGGCTACACCGCGACGTCCGAGATCCGCAGGCTGCCGCAGTACGCCGAGCTGCCGATCATCGCCGTCACCGCGAAGGCGATGCCCGGGGACCGGGAGAAGTCACTGGCGTCCGGGGCGAGCGACTACGTCACCAAGCCCGTCGACACGGACGACCTCATCGCCTGCGTCCGGCACTGGCTGTCCGCGTGAGCGCGTCGGCGCCCGCCCCGCGCAGCGGCGGGGCGGGCCCGGGCCGCCGCTGCACCTCCCGCACCCCAGCGCCGTTCAGCCGAGGAGCTTGTCCATCGTGAGCACGTCCGAGCAGCAGCGCGAGCCGGCCGGCGCCGGGCCGGTTCCGGAGCCGTCCGCGCCGGGGGCGAAGCCGCCCGCAGGCGGCCCGGCACCGGCCGATCCCCCGGGGGCCTCCCCCACGTCCCCCGTGGGGCGGCTGGCCGCCACCGTGGAGCGGCTGCGCCGCGAAGTGCGCGCCGCGCAGGCGGAGGCCGAGGGCCGGGCCCTGATCGAACTCGCCAAGGGCATCCTGGTGGAGCGGCTGGGCTGCGGTCCGGCGCAGGCCAGCCGGCAGCTCGCCGAGCTGGCCGGGCAGGCACGGGTGACGCCGCTGGAGTTCGCGGTGGAGGTCATCAACCAGGCCGCCCGCGACCGCGTATCCGAGGTCACCGACGCCTTCCTGGCCGCCGCCGAGGGGGCGGCGGAGCGCGACTCGGCCGTGCGGCTGCGGGCCGCGGAGAGCGGAGCACTGGCGGCGGACGACACCCAGGCCGTCGCCGACTCGCTGCTGGAGCACGCGCTGCGCCCGCTGGGCGCGGTGGCCGTGGCGGTCTGGGCGGCGGGCGCCGACGGCTCACTGGCCCTGTCGGGCAGCGCCGGTTTCTCCCCGGCGGAGGCCACCCGGTGGCGTTATGTGCCGCCGGATGTGGCCACCGTGGCCCGCCGTGGACTCACCGAGCGCACCGGCCAGTGGTTCACCTCTCTCGCCGCGACCGGACTGCCCACCATCGGTCGGCACCTGCACCCGGACGGGGGCCGGGTGGCGGTGCCCGCCGGCACCGGCGGCCGGATCCACGGGGTGCTGGAGATCGCCTGGCCCGGACCGCTGGAGCCGCAGCCGCCCCAGGTCGTACGCCAGGTGGAGGCCCTCGCCGAACTGTGCGCGCACACCCTGGAGACGTCCGCGCCGGGCCGGGACGCGGGACGGGAACCGCGGGTGCTGCCGGACACCGCCGAGCTGATGGACCTGGCCGACGGGCTGCACGACCCGGCCCTGGTGCTGGTCCCGCACGTCGATGGCGACGGGCAGCTGGTGGACTTCCGCATCCAGCACGTCAACAGCCGCTTCCTGGATCCGGCGGGCCGGCCGCGGGCCGTGGTCAACGGCGCGCTGCTCCTGGAGGCCTTTCCCATGGCCGCCGGGAAGAGCGAGCTGTTCCAGCGGGTGGAGCGGGTGTACGCCACGGGTGAGGTGTACCGGGCGCACCGGATGCATCTGACGGCGCTGGTCGACCAGGTGCCCCTGTCGGCGGTGGCGGACATCAGCATCAGCCGGCACGGCGGCAGCGTGCTGCTGATATGGCGCATCGAGGACGAGACGGCACGGCTGGCGAGCCTGCTCCAGCACGCGCAGCGCCTCGGCCGCATCGGCGGCTTCGAGGAGAACCTGCTGACGGGCGAGATCACCTGGAACGACCAGTTGTTCGGCCTCTACGGCCGCGCCCCGTCGAGCACCCCGGTGCCGCTGGAGGAGCTGCCCGCGCACGCCCACCCGGACGACGCCGTGGCCATCGGGCGGTTCCTGCGCACGCTGCTGCACCACCGCCACCCGGCCTCCGCGGCCTTCCGGCTCCAGCGGCCCGACGGGGTGACCCGGCACATCCGGGTGGTGGCCGAGCCGGTCCTCGACACCGACGGGCGGCTGTTCGTGGTGCGCGGCGCCTACCAGGACATCTCCGCGCAGCACTGGACGGAGGTCGCGCTCGCCGCCACGCGCGACCAGCTCGCGCACACCGAGCAGCAGGCGACCGAGCGCAACCGGCTGACGCTCCAGTTGCAGCACGCCATCATGCCGCCGACCCAGGCGCCGCTGCGGGTGAGCGGGCTGGAGGTCGCGGTGCGCTACCGGCCGGCGGAGACCGAGCAGTTGGTGGGCGGCGACTGGTACGACGCCGTGGTGCTGCCCTCCGGGCTCGTGCTGCTGTGCGTCGGCGACGTCGCCGGCCACGGCATCGAGGCGGCCACCAGCATGGTGGTGCTGCGCAACGCGCTGCGGGGCCTGGCCGTGACCGGGGCCGGGCCCGGCCAGCTGCTGTCGTGGCTCAACATCGTGGCGCACCATCTGACCGGCGCCGTCACCGCCACCGCGGTCTGCGCCCTGTACGACCCCCGGCGGCGCACCCTGCGCTGGGCCCGGGCGGGGCATCTGCCGCCCGTGCTGGTCCGCGGCGCGGAGGCGGCGCCTCTGCCCCTGGTCCGGGGCATGCTGCTGGGCGCGGTGGCGGAGGCCGCGTACGAGGAGGCCGAGCTCCGGTTCGCGCCGCAGGACACGCTCCTGATGTACACGGACGGTCTGATCGAGCGCCGGGACCGCTCCGTGGAGGAGTCGCTCAGCCATCTGCTGACCACGGTCCGTTCGGCGCCCGGGCCCCTGGACCAGCAGCTGGACCGGCTGCTGACCTACAGCAGGTCGGACACGGACGACGACACGTGCATCGTGGGCATCCGGGTCGCCTGACGGCGAGCGGTCGCGGCCCGGTCCGAGGCATGGCGGCCCCGTTCAGGGGTAGGCGCGGATGCGCAGTGCGGGGAGTCGCCCGTCGCCGGTGATGCGAAATGGATCACGTCGCCGGTGCACGACAGGTGTGCGTCGAAGGCGTCGACGGGGGTAGCCGCCACTGGCCGGCCGTCAGCACCCGTTGGAGGTATCCGTGCCCCTTGCCCACAATCCGCTGTCCGTGGAGGTCACCCTGCCCCGGGAGGATGTCGCCCTGCTCACGGTCGAGGGTTACCTGGACGTCGACACCGCGACCGAGTTGCAGGCCCATCTGGCCAACCAGCTCCACCACGGCCGGCGGCACTTCCTGCTGGAGCTGTCCGCCGTCCCCTTCATGGACTCCTCGGGGATGAACATCATCCTGCGGGTGTACCAGGAGGCCCGGGAGCGGGCGGGCAGCGTGCACATCATCGCCCCGGCCCCGGCGGTGCTGCGGATCCTCGATCTCACGGGGGTCAGCATCACGGTGCCGGTCTCGCGGACCGCCGAGGAGGCGCTGGCCCTGGTGGACCGGCAGCCGGAGGAGCCGGAGGCGAAGTGAGCGCGTCGGTGGGCGCGGGGAGTGCCACGGAGACGGGCGCCGTGGACGCGCGGCCCCACAGGACCTCCAGCAGCTCGGCCGCCGTGAAGGTCGCGCGCGCCATCTCGCCCGGCGGGTGGGAGGACGTCACGCCGACGCTCTCGCAGGGTTGACGCGGGCTTTCGGCTCGCCCCGGTGCCCCGTCCCGACCGGGTTCGGGGCCCGGGTCGCGCCGTCCGGACACGGTGTCGTGCGAGGTCGGCCTGTGGTTACAGTTGTCGCCCGGCAACGGTCGCACCGCCGTGCCGCCCGGGGGCGGATTCGCAACGGTGCAACGCGGATGAGGAGTTGAGCAGGTGCCGGAGCAGGCAGCGGCAGCACAGCACGGATCGCCGGCGCACGTGGTCGCGGACTTCCTGCGCCGCCGCGGGGAGCAGATCGCCCAGCGGTGGGCCGAGGAGCCGCTCTTCCGGACCGTGTTCACCGTCTCCCGGGACGAGGCGGTGGAGGCGGGCCGCGCCGTCGTCGACGCCCTGGCCGAGGTGGCCGCCTCCGAGCGGGTGTCCGACCCGGACGCCCACGGTTTCCTGCTGGTGCGCGAGCAGTTGGCGCGGATGGGCGCCGCGCGCGGCAGAACCGGCCTGACCGCCTCGGAGGTCTCTCGGGACGTGGACGCCCTGCGGCCGCCCGCGGTGGAGCTGCTGACCTCCGAGCTCGTCGACGCCCCGGCGGAGCAACTGCGCGAGTGCGTCGGCGTCCTGACGGTCCTGACGGGCACCCTGCGCCTTGTGGTGATGCAGACGGCGCTCAGTGAGGGACAGGCCCTCATCGACCGTCAGCGGCTCCAGCTGATGGAGGTGGCCACTCCGGTCATCAAGCTGTGGGACGGCATCGTCGCGGTGCCCCTGATCGGAACGCTCGACAGCGCCCGCAGCCAGGTGGTCATGGAGACGCTGCTCGAGGCGGTCGTCGACCAGCAGGCGCGCTACGCGATCCTCGACATCACCGGGGTGCCCACCGTCGACTCGCTGGTCGCCCAGCACCTGATGAAGACCGTGGCGGCCACCCGGCTGATGGGCGCCGAGTGCGTGGTCTCCGGCATCCGCCCCGCCATCGCCCAGACCATCGTCCACCTCGGCCTGGACCTGGGCACGGTCGTCACCCGCGCGACCCTCGCCGACGCGCTCGCCCACGCCCTGCACCAACTGGGCGCCGACATCGTGAGCCGGGCACCGCATGGTGTGGGTGACCGGTGACCGACCGTTTCCCGACGCCCGGCGCGGGACACGTGCCGGTGCTCCGACTCGGCGACGTGCTCCTGGTCACGCTCCAGGGAGATCTGCACGACAGCACCGCCGAACAGCTCCAGCAGGACATCGGCGAGGCCATCGCGAACAACGCGGCCACGGGGGTGGTCATCGACATCTCCGGTGTGGAGATCGTCGACTCCTTCCTCGGCCGGGTGCTGGCCGAGATCGCGGCCAACGCCAAGCTGCTGGCCGCGCAGACCGTGGTGGCGGGGATGCGTCCCGCGGTGGCCATCACCATGGTCGAACTGGGTCTGACGCTGCCCGGACTGCGCACCGCGCTCACCGCCGAGGACGCCCTGCGGCTCGTCACCGGGCACACCGGGCGCACCGCGCTCCCGCGCCCCGGCGGCGCCCGGGCGGGGAGCCGGTGATGGAGACAGCAGCGGGCGTCCAGGCCTGCCTGCCGATCCGGTCGGACATGGATCTGGTGTGGGTGCGGCAGCATGTGCGCCAGGCGGCCGCCCGGCTCGGCTTCGGCCTGGTCGACCAGACGAAGCTGATCACCGCGGCCAGTGAGCTGGCTCGCAACACGCTGGTGCACGGCGGGGGCGGGCGGATGGAGGCGGCCCTCGTCGTCGACGGGCACGTGCACGGGCTCCGGCTGGCGTTCAGCGACGAGGGGCCGGGCATCACGGACCTGGACCGCGCGCTCAGCGACGGCTACACCTCGGGCGACGGTCTGGGCATGGGCCTGGGCGGCGCCCGGCGCCTGGTGCACGAGTTCACGATCGACAGCATCCCGGGCGCCGGCACCACGGTCACCGTCACCTCCTGGGCGACCCGGGCGCCGCGGCCGTACGAGGGGCCCTGATGCCGCGCGTCTGGGAGGTCCCGGTGCCCGACTCGACGCGGGTGCGCGACGCGCGGGTCGCCGCCGAGGACGCGGCCGCGCTGGCCGGCCTCGGCGAGTCCCGCACCGCCGCCGCGGCGCTGGTGGCGACCGAACTCGCCACCAACCTGCTCAAGTACGCCGAGGGCGGGCGGCTCCTGATCGAGGTCGTGCCCCCGCCGTGTGATCCGGGCGGGCACGGCGATCCGGCGCCGGTGGTGCAGATAGCGGCCGTCGACCACGGTCCCGGCATGGCCGACGTCGTCGCCGCCCGGCGCGACGGGTTCTCCACCAGCGGGTCGCTCGGAGCCGGACTCGGCACCTGCCATCGCGTGGCCGACGAGTTCCACCTGCACAGCGCACCCGGCCGGGGCACGGTGGCCCTCGCCCGGGTGGGCGCCGCCGTACCGCGTGCCGTGGCCGTACCGCGGCCGGCCGCGGTACGGGCGGGCGGTGTCACCATCCCGTTCGCGGGGGCGGAGTACTCGGGTGACGCCTGGTCCTGGGCCGGCGCCGAGGACCGGGTGACCCTCATGCTGGCGGACGGTCTCGGCCACGGCCGGGAAGCGGCCCGCGCCTCGTCGGCGGCGGTCGAGACCCTGCGCCGCTCGGCCCGTCTGACGCCGGCCGAGCTGCTCCGGCGACTCGACACGGCGCTGCGCGGCACCCGGGGGGCGGCCGTCGCCGTGGCCCAGCTGGACCTGCGGGCCGGGCGGCTGCGCTTTGCCGGTATCGGCAACGTGGGGGCCCGGCTGCGTGAGGGCGGCACCTGGCGTCATCTGCTGTCCCGGCCGGGCATCGTCGGCGTGCACCGGCCCACGACGCTTCCCGAGACCGAGGTGCCCTGGGGGGCCGACCGCCTGCTCGTTCTGCACAGCGACGGCCTGCCCAGCCGGTGGGCGCCGCCCGGCGCGGCCGCTCCGCTCACGACGACCGACCCCGCGGTGACGGCCGCCGTGACGGTGCGTGACGCCAGCAGCTCCGCCCGCCCGGTCCGGGACGACACCGCCGTGGCCGTTCTGACCCCCACCCCGCCGGACCGCCCATGACGCACACCTCGCGGATCACCACCGTCACCGACGCCGCCCGGGCCCGTGTCGCCACGGTCCGCGCGGCGGCCGCGTACGGGGTGCCGCCGCTCGAACGGGCCCGCCTGGCCACGGCCCTCAGCGCCCGCCTGCGGCAGTGCCTGACCGAGGGCGGCACCTGGACGGTCGTCCTCGGGGCCCGGTCCCCGGCCCCCGGAGGGGACGCGGGCACGCTGCAGGTCACCGTGGCCCCGGCCGGTGGCACGCGGGACCACGGGGAACCGCCGTGGCGGATGTCCGTGACCTGCCCGGAGGCCGGCGCGCCGCCGGACCCCGTGGTGCCCGACGACACGGCCCTCCTGGCCGAGGCGCTGCTGGGCGCCGACGAGGACACGGCGGTGGCCCTGGGGAAACTCGCGGAGCAGGAGGAACTGGTCGCCTTCCACCGCGAGGAGCTGCACCAGACCAACCAGGGAGTCCTCGCCCTGCACGCCGATCTGGACACCGCCTGGCGCGCTCAGCGGGAGGCCTTCGCCGCCGAGCGCGCGGCGCGCACCGAGGCGGAGGAGGCCCGCCGCAGGCTGAGGTTCCTGGCCGACGCCAGCGCGCTCCTGACGACCTCCCTCAACCACGAGGAGATCCTGCGGCGGCTGCCGGACCTGCTGGTGCCCGGGTACGCCGACCGGGTCGACGTATGGCTGTTCGACCACGAGGACGAGCGGCTCCGGTCCGCCCCGCATCCGGCGGCCGCGGTGCTCGCGGCCCGTACCGGCCGGCCGCAGTACGCGGCGGACCACCCCGGCGACCTGCCGGGCGTCGACGACCAGCCGCCGTCCGCGCTGAACCCCGGCCGGCCCCTGCTGTGCCTCCCGCTGCTCGCGCGGCGGGCACCGCTCGGGGTGCTGACCCTGTCGCCGCCCGGTGCGCGCTGGGACCCCGACGACGCGGTCATGCTGATCGAGCTGGCCCGGCGGGCCAGCGTCGCCCTCGACAACGCGCGCCGCTTCGAGCACAACCGCGACATCGCCGAGACGTTGCAGCGCGCGCTGCTCACCGATCTGCCCACCACGCCGGGCCTGCGCCTGGCCGCGCGCTATCTGCCGGCCACGCACGGGCTGAACATCGGCGGGGACTGGTACGACGCCTTCCGGCAGCCCGACGGGAGCCTGATCACCGTCATCGGGGACGTCACCGGCCACGGGCTGCACGCGGCCGTGATGATGAGCCAGCTGCGCACCGCGCTGCGCGCCTACGCCGTCGACGGCGGCAGCCCCGGCCGGCTGCTGACCCGGCTCCACGTGTTCCTGCACCATCTCCAGCCCGACCTGTTCGCGACCGCGGTGATCGCCCGGTTCAGCCCGGACGATCCCACCGTCACCTGGGCCGCCGCGGGCCATCCGCCGCCCGTGCTGCGGCTGCCGGACGGCCGGGTGCGCGTCCTCGACGCCAAGCCGGGCGCGATGCTCGGCATCCCGCTGAGGCAGGAGATCGAGGACCACTCGGTGCACCTCTCCCCCGGCGCGACCCTGGCGCTGTACACGGACGGTCTCGTGGAGCGCCGGGCACGGGGCATCGACCCCGGCATCGACCGCCTCGCCGCCGCCCTCGAGGCGTTCGACCCGGCCGATCTGGACACCGACCTGGACGGCTCGGCGGACCGCATCCTGGGCCCGCTGCTGAGCGACTCCGAACGCGACGACGACGTCTGTCTCCTGCTCTGCCACATCGACCGCGCGGCCGGCGGGGAGCCGGGCCGGGTACCGGCGGACGCTGACCACCTGCGGTAGCGCCGCGCGGCGCGGTACCCCGCACGCGGCCGGCCGGGACGAACGGGCCCTCCGGCTGCCCGTGAGCGCTTCCGGTACGGCACCGGTACGGCACCGGATCCCGGGAACCCGCCGAGGCGGCCCCTGCCGTACGGCCGCGTACCCGGACGGCGGGGACGACGGCGTCCGGTGCGCACGCGGCCCGGTGGGGGCATCGTTGTGCTCGACGGACTCGGTGGACTCGACGGACTCGACGGATCAGTGAGGTGCGAAGCAGTCGTCCACGGGCAGACGCAAGGACGTCGATGCAGCCGCGCGGAGCCCCGCAGAAGGGATGAAACATCGTGACACGACCCAGGATCCTGGTGGTCGGCGCAGGCTTCGCCGGTGTGGCGTGCGTCCGCCGCCTGGAGCGCAGGCTCTCCCCCGGCGAGGCGGACATCACCCTGGTGACGCCGCAGTCCTACCAGCTGTATCTCCCGCTGCTGCCCCAGGTCGCCTCCGGGGTGCTGACACCCCAGTCGGTCGCCATCTCCCTGCGCCGCAGCAGGAAGTACCGCACCCGGATCATCCCGGGCGGCGCCGTCGGCGTGGACCTGAGGGCCAAGGTGTGCGTCGTCCGCACGCTCACCGACCGCGTCGTCGACGAGCCGTACGACTACCTGGTACTGGCCCCCGGCAGCGTCACCCGGACGTTCGACATCCCGGGGCTCCTGGACCACGCCTTCGGCATGAAGACGCTGGCGGAGGCCGCCTACATCCGCGACCACGTCATCACCCAGCTGGACCTCGCCGACGCCAGCGAGGACCCGGCCGAGCGCGCCTCGCGGCTCCAGTTCGTGGTGGTCGGCGGCGGGTACGCCGGCACCGAGACCGCGGCGTGCCTGCAACGGCTGACGCACGCCGCCGTCAAGCGCTACCCGCGCCTGAACCCGGCGCTGATCAAGTGGCACCTGATCGACATCGCGCCGAAGCTGATGCCGGAGCTGGGCGCAAAGCTGGGCCGCAGCGCTCAGGAGATACTGGGCCGCCGGGGCGTCGAGATCTCGCTCGGGGTGTCCATCGCCAAGGCCGGGCCGGAGGAGGTCACCTTCACCGACGGCCGGGTGGTGCCGACCCGCACCCTGATCTGGACCGCGGGCGTGGTGGCCAGCCCGCTCATCGCGACCCTCGGCGCGGAGACGGTCAGGGGCCGGCTCGCGGTGACCGCCGAGATGTGCCTGCCCGGCCACGACGGGGTGTTCGCCCTCGGGGACTCCGCCGCCGTACCCGACCTGGCCAAGGGCGACGGCGCGGTGTGCCCGCCGACCGCGCAGCACGCCACACGGCAGGGCCGGCGGGTCGCGGAGAACGTCATCGCGACGCTGCGCGGGCAGCCCCTGCGGCCGTACGAGCACAAGGACCTCGGTCTCGTCGTCGACCTCGGCGGCGCGGACGCGGTCTCCAAGCCCCTCGGCGTGGAACTGCGCGGCGTCCCGGCCCAGGCCGTGGCCCGCGGCTACCACCTCGGGGCGCTGCGCACCAACGTCGCCAAGACCAGGGTCGCGACCAACTGGCTGCTGAACGCGGTCGCCGGGGACGATTTCGTCCGCACCGGATTCCAGGCCCGCAAGCCCGCCAAACTGAAGGACTTCGAGTACACCGACGCGTACATGACGCCCGAGCAGGTGCGGGAGCACGTCGAGCGGGCCCGCCCCCGGCAGGTGTGACACCCCGCGGCACTTCTCCCGCCGGTACGGCCGGGGCCGCGAAGGGCGGTCCGGCCGTGACATGCCATGCTGGTCGGGCGGATCATGACGGGAGACGGGGACGGGAAACGGGAGGGTGCGGCGGCGTGGGAGCAGCACAGAGGCCGGTCCGGTCGGGGCTGCGTGATCGCTTCACGGCGTCCGATCCCGGCCTGCTGCGGCTGGCCGCCGGATCGCGGACGGCGGGCTCGATCGCGCTGACGCTGGCCGTACTCGGCGTGCTGCGCGTGCCCGTGACGCTCCTGGTGGCCGGGGCGATCGCGTCGATGGCGGCCACCTTCGCCATCCGCGAGAAGCAGCGCTCGCAGCAGGCGGTCACGCTCGCCCTCGGCCTTCCGGTGGCGCTGGCGTCCGTCTCGCTCGGCGCGCTGCTCAACCCGCTCGTGGTGGCCGGGGACGTCTTCTTCGTCGTCCTGATCTTCTGCGCCGTCTACAGCCGCCGTTTCGGCGACCGGGGCAACGCGCTCGGCCTGATCGGCTTCCAGCTCTACTTCATGTCCCTGTTCGTCGGCGCCACCTCGTCGGCGCTGCCCGGGCTCTACGTCGTCATCGCGGTCGCGTTCGCCTCCAGCGCGCTCGTCCGGTTCGTGATCGTGTACGAGACGCCGGCGGGCGTGCTGCAACGCCTGCGCGAGGCGTTCCGGGTGCGTCTGGCGCAGCTGGTGACCGCCCAGCTTGAGCTGCTGGACGCCGGTCCGGACGAGGTGGAGAAGGTCCTGGAGGCGGTGCGGGAGGGCACGGCCCGGCTGCACGAGACGGCGATGATGATCCAGTCCCGGCTGGCGGAGGGCACCTCCGACGAGGCCGTGGCCCGGCTGGTGCAGCGGCGGATCGCGGACGCCGAGATCGCCGCCGAGCGGCTGGGGCTGCTCCTGCTGAACGCCCGCAGCGCGGAGCGGACCGACACGCTCACCCTCCACCTGCCCGGCGCGTCGGTCCCGTCCAGCGGCCGGCTGCCGGTGCGGGACGAGGCGACCGAGACACTGCGCCGCGATCTGCGGGCGCTGGCGATGCTGGTGCTGCGGCCCGTCGGGGAGGGCGGCGGGACGGCGCTGGCGCACGTACGCAACCGGCTCCTCGGCTACCGCGAGGAGGAGAACCTGCCGCCCGCCTCGCCCGCCGTGCAGGACGTCTTCCGCGGGATCGGCGAGACCGCGCGGGCCGTGTTGGGCCTGCGGATCGCGCTGGACGGCCCGCAGGACGAGTCCGACGACGCGCCCGCGACGGTCCGCTCCCGGGAGGAGCTGGACGCGGAGAACGCCGCCATCGAGGGCGTCGAGGAGGCCGAGCGGGAGGAGCAGGCCCCGACCGGGTGGCGGCGGCCCACCACGCGGGCGGCCGTGCAGGTCGCGGTGGGCTCGTCGCTGGCCATCGTCGGCGGCGAGTTCCTTTCCAGCCAGCGCTGGTACTGGGCGGTGCTGACCTGCTGGATCGTCTTCATCAACACGTCGTCCACGGGCGAGATCCTGGTCAAGGGCTACCGCCGTCTGGTGGGCACGGTGCTCGGCGTCGTGGCCGGCATCGTGCTGGCGGGGCTGGTCGGGCCGCACACGTGGACGGCGCTGGCCCTGGTGCTGCTGTTCATTTTCGCGATGTTCTACACGGCCCCGCTGTCGTACACGCTGATGTCCTTCTTCGTCACCGCGGCGCTGGGACTGCTGTACACGCTGCTGCACAGGTACAGCGCGGCCGTGCTCGTGCTGCGTGTGGAGGAGACGGCGCTGGGGGCGGCCTGCGGGATCATCGCGGCCGCGCTGGTGCTGCCGGTGCACACCGACCGCCGTACGAACGAACTGCTCGGCAAGGCGCTGGAGCGGCTGACGGACGTCACGACCGCCGCCGTCGAGCAGCTCAGCGGCGGCCCGGCGGTCGATCTGCTCGACCGAGCGCGCGAACTGGACCAGGCGCTGGGCGATCTGCGGGCGGCCACGCAGCCGCTGACGCATCCGATCACGCCACTGCGGGCGCGGCGGAACACCGTCCAGTACGTCGTGGCGCTGCTGGAGACCTGTGCTTACCACGCGCGGTCGCTGGCGGCGACCGCCGAGCTGCTGCCCACTCATCCGTCGATAGCCGCGGATCCCCGGCTGCGCCAGGCCTGTGCCCGGATCACCCACAACATCGAGACGATCCGCGGGCACGTGGCCGACGAGCCCACCTCCGCCGAGGTCGAACGGGGTCCGAGCATCGCCTCGCTGCTGGAGGCGGGCGGGACGCCCGGCGTCCCGCGGTACGGACGCATCACCGACCGGGTGCTGCGGCATCTCCAGCGCCTGGACGAGGCGGTGGTCGGCCTCGCCCGCCCGCTGGACGTCCCGGTGTCGAAACCGGCGCCGTGACGGGCCGGGGTCCGGCCCGCCCCGCCGCTCAGAAGTCGGTGGGCATGTCGCTGGCCTCGGCGATGCCCCGCAGCTCCTCGGTCTCCCGGTGCCGGTCGCGGATGTAGTCGGCGATCTCGGTCAGGCGCGCCGGATCGGCGGCGGTCGCCGCGTCGGTGACGACCCTGACCGGGCCGGTCTCCTCGATGTCGAGGACGACCAGCTCGTTGTCCAGCCGTCCGGTCACCGCGGTGGCGATGACCAGGGCGGCCTCGTCCCGTATCTCCTGGGGGAGGCCCTGCGCCTGGGCGCCCTCCAGCGGGAAGTCGGCGGAGGGCACGCCGCGTTCGTCGATGGCCCGCAGGACCGGGTCGACGACGTCGAGCAGCAGCTCGTACTCCTCCTCGGGCATCCGGACGCGCAGCAGGTCGAGATACACCTCCACGGCCCGGCCGTCGGGCGGAAGCTCGTCTTCGTTCATTGGCTCCGTGTTCCCCGCGTGCGCCCGCTCAGACGCGGAACGCGCGATCGGCGGCGGGGGCCGGCGGCACGAGCCGGGGAGGGCGGTCCCTCACGTCGTGGGTTCCGTCGCCGGTCCCGGTCCGTCACCGGCGCGGTTCGCCCGTTCCGACAGCACCTCGTCGCGCACGCGCGCGCAGCTGCGGCTGATGAGCCGGGAGACGTGCATCTGGGAGATGCCGAGCCGGTCCGCGATACGGCTCTGTGTCATGTCCTCAAAAAAGCGCATGTAGAGGATGGCGCGTTCGCGTTCGGGCAGCCGGCGCAGCCCTTCCTTGGCCGACTCCCGGTCGACGACGGTGTCGTAGGAGGAGTCCGACGCGCCGAGGCTGTCGGCGAGGCTGTAGCCGTCGCCGCCGGCCGACAGTTCGGCGTCCAGGGACAGGGTGCTGAAGCTGTCGATCGCCTCCATCCCCGCGTTGACCTCCTCCTCCGTCAGCCCGGCGTGCGCGGCGATCGCCGCGACCGAGGGTTCGGGGCTGCCGGGGTTCTGGGTGAGTTCGCGGCGCGCGACCCGTACCTTGTTGCGCAGTTCCTGGACGCGGCGGGGCACCCGAAGCGCCCACATCCGGTCCCGGAAGTGCCGCTTGACCTCTCCGGTGATGGTCGGCACGGCGTAGCTCTCGAAGGCGCCGCGATCCGGGTCGAACCGGTCGATCGCCTTGACCAGCCCGAGTGCCGCCACCTGCCGCAGGTCCTCGATGGACTCGCCGCGGTCGCGGAAGCGGCCGGCGATGCGGTGGGCCATGGGCAGCCACGCGCTGACGAGTTCGTCGCGCACGGCCTCCCGTTCCGGGCCGTCCTCCGCGGCGGCGAGGCGCTGGAAGAGGGCGGCGGTGTCGGGGGCGTCGTCGTGCGGCCGGCGGGCGGGAGCCGCCTGGTCCGCGGGAGCGTCGGGGCGGCTTGTCGATATGTCGATGAGCATGCGGTATGGCTCCTGAACGGTGTTTCAGGGACTGACCGCGGAAGGAGTGGTGCCGTCCGGTCCGCCTGGAGACCTCCCGGAGCAGCAGGAACAGCTTCCGCTGACGCGCCTCCGGTCCGAAGCACGAGGTTCCGTCTGCCCGGCGGGGGGAGCGACAAACTCCGCTTCGCGCAGTTCTTCTCCGTAACGGCCGATTCGAGCCGCCATCGCGACGCGCGGGAGCGGGTAGGTGGAGGACATGACCGATGTGGTGCACTCGGACGAACTGCTGCGGCGCATCCAGCGTGCGAGGGCGTGCGCGGTGCAGGAGGAGCGCCGGTGGCAGGACCGCCGCGACATCCTCGGGGCGACCGATCCGGACGCCTCGCGCGAGGCGGCCGTACGCGTCCTGACCTACGAGGCCGTCCTGCGGGTGCTGGACGAGATCCTGGCTCCGGGCCGGCACACCGAGCGGGACTGACGGCTGGAGTGAGTCCGCTCACGTGACCCGGTTCCGGCTGCGCGGAACCGCCCAAGATGGTTTACGGTTCATCCATACGCGGCGACGGGGTCGACTCGAAACGTCCCCCGACACCGCCATATACGGCCCTGGCTGGCCTCCCCCGTCCAGCCAGGGCTTTTTCACGCCCTCGCCCGGAGACCGGCGAAGAATCCCGGTTCCGGCCACCCGAGCCGGGTACTGGCAGTTCTCGTGACGCGCGCTCCGCTCTCCGGACCGGGGTGCTCGCCGTGTACGCGGTCCGCCGGGCGACGGAGGGAGACCGGGCCGACCCACCGGGCATGCCGGTGATCGTCAGCGCCGTGGGCGGCCTCGCCGGTCTCGGCCCGCCGGCCCGGCGGCGTTTCGTGGCCGCCCCGGGGCCGCCGCCCTGGCGGTCGCGGCGATCCTGTGGACGTGTGGCGGAAGAAGATGAGAAGTCGCCCCCGCCGAGGTGCCCTGGGAACCCGCAACGGCTGAAATGGGGAGGAGGCACATGCGCGGAACCCATCGCCGGCGAGGAGCTTCGGGTCATGACCAAAGCGATAAAACTGCTGACCGCCCTCCCCCAGAAACAACGCGAGCGCCTGATGGAGGTCGCGCGGGAGGTCTCCTTCCCCGAGGACACGAGGATCTTCGAGGCGGGGGGCACGGCCGACCGCTTCTGGGTCATCCGCTCCGGCGCCGTGCACCTGGACCAGCAGGTGACGCCCACCCGCAAGGTGACGGTGGCGTCCCTCGGCGCGGGCGACCTGCTCGGCTGGTCCTGGCTGTTCCCGCCGTACCAGTGGGACTTCGGGGCGGAGGCGTACAGCCAGGTCCGCGCCTACGAGTTCGACGCCTCGGCGGTGCTGGCGCTGTCCGTGGAGGATCCGCTGCTCGGGCTGTCGCTGGTGCGGACCGTCGCCGAGATCCTCGCCCACCGGCTGGAGCTGACCCGGGGCAAGCTCCTGGAGCAGTACACCATCCCCCGGCGCTCCCACTGAGCCGACGGATCCGGTGGCTCAGATCCGGTAGCGGCGCAGCGCCGGGACGGCCGCCGCCAGGCCCAGCATCAGGGCGACCACCAGCAGGCCGCCGCCGGCCACCGCCTCGCGCGGGCCGAAGGCCGAGCCGGCCGTGCCGTGCATGACGTCCGCCAGCCGCGGGCCGCCCGCGACGACGACGGTGAAGACGCCCTGCATACGGCCGCGCATCTCGTCGGTGGCGGCGGACAGCAGGATGGCGCCGCGGAACACCATGGAGACCATGTCGGCGACTCCGGCGGCCGCCAGGAACACCACCGCGAACCACAGGCTTCGGCTCAGCCCGAACCCGGTGACGGCCGCCCCCCAGGCGGTGACCGCGCCGATCACCATCCAGCCGTGCCGGCGCGCCCGGGAGAAGGTGCCGGAGAACAGCCCGCCGACCACCGCGCCGACCGGGATGGCCGCGAACAGCAGGCCGAGCGCGAGTCCCTCGCCGTAGGGGGCGTACGTCTCGGCGGCGAGCTGCGGGAACAGGGCGCGGGGCATCCCGAAGACCATGGCGATGATGTCGGCGAGGAACGACAGCAGCAGCACCTTGTGCCCGGAGATGTAGCGGAACCCGTCGGCTATCTCCCGCACCCCCGCGCGGCGTACGGCGGACCCGGCCAGCGGCGGCAGCGCGGGCAGGCGCAGCACCGCCCACACGGTGACGCACAGGGCCACGGCGTCGATGAGGTACAGCTCGGGCAGCCCGATGACGGGGATGAGCGCGCCGGCCAGCAGCGGTCCGGCCACCAGACCGGTCTGCATGACGGTCGACCCCAGGGCGTTGGCGGCGGGCAGTTCCTCGGCCGGGACCAGCCGGGCGATGGAGGCGTTGCGGGCCGGGGAGTTCAGCCCGAAGAAGGCCTGCTGCACGGCGAGCAGCACCATCAGCACCACGACCGAGTCGAACCGGGCGACGGCCTGCAACCAGAACAGCACCAAGGTGACGGCGATACCGCTGTTGGTGATCAGCAGCAGTTTGCGGCGGTCCATCGTGTCGGCGACCGCGCCGCCCCACAGCGCGAACACCACCATCGGGACCAGGCCGGCAAGGCTGGCGTAGCCGACCCAGGCCGAGGAGCCGGTGATGTCGTAGATCTGCTTGGGCACGGCGACGGCGGTGAGCTGGCTGCCGACCGCGGTGACGATGGTCGAGGACCACAGCCGTCGGAAGGCGGGGCGGCGCAGCGGCCGGGTGTCCATGGCCCAGCGGCGCCAGCCACGCCGGCCGGCCCTGGACGGGCCGGGGGCGTCACCGTGCGGTGGCGTGCTGCTGTCGGTGCTCTCGCTGGTGTCCACGGGCTTCCTGGTTGCTCGTTACATCTATCGGTGCGGTGTTCAGTGTCGCAGCACCGGCCGGGCTCGCGGACCGCCCGGATCCGGACCGCTGCCGCGTACGCGCTCCAGCTGGACCGCCGCGCTGTCGAGCAGCATGTCCAGGGCGGTCGGGTAGGCGCTGGTGACCATGCGGGTGGCGAGCAGGCGCGCCGCCTCGGCGATGCGCGGATGCGTGGTGGCGGGCAGCCGGGCGTAGGTCGAGTGCCACATCTCCTCGTCGGCGCGCAGGGCGGCGCTCGGCAGGGCAAGGGAGGCGGCGTCGAGCGCGGCGAAGGCGAGGGTCTGGTCGACGAAGGCGTGGTAGATCCGCACCGTGTCGGGCAGCGGGAAGCCGGCCCGCCGCAGCACGCCCAAGACAGCCTCGTCAGCGGCCAGTTCGTTGGCCCGACCGGAGACGCGGTTGGCGGTCACCACCGCGGCCTGCGGATGCGCGACGTACGCGGAGTGGATGCGCAGGCCCACCTCGCGCAGGTCGGCGCGCCACCGCCCGGTCGGTTCCCAGCCGGCCAGCGCCCGGCCGATGAGCGCGTCGCCGATCGCCAGGGTGAGGTCGTCCATGCCGCGGAAGTAGCGGTAGAGGGTGCTCGGGTCGCAGTCGAGCGCCAGGCCGAGGCGGCGGGCGGTCAGTCCCGTGCTGCCGTGCTCCCGCAGCAGGCGCAGTGCGGTGTCGACGATGAGTGTCTCGGACAGCACGGTGCCGCTCCGGGTGGGGCGGCGCCGCCGTCGCTTCTCCTCGGGGACCACCGGTTTGGGCATCCCGACCTCCTCGGACTCCTCGCAGGCTTATGCCAACGCCATTGACCTTACGCGGTGCGCGGCGTTGTATCGACGGTCAGGACAGAGACCGAGAGGGAGTTCTGGTCATGCGTGTACTGCTCGTGGGCGCCGGCGGTGTGGGTACCGCCATCACTCGGATCGCCGCCCGTCGTCCGTTCCTCGAGTCGGTGGTCGTCGCTGACTACGACCGCGGGCGGGCCGAGTCCGCCGTGGCGGCCGTCGGCGACGACGGCCGGTTCGTCGCCGAGCGCGTCGACGCCAGCGACGAGGCGGCGGTGGCGGACCTGCTCGCCCGGCACCGCTGCGACGTGCTGCTGAACGCGACCGACCCACGCTTCGTGATGCCGCTGTTCCGCGCGGCCCGCACGGCCGGCGCCGGCTACCTCGACATGGCGATGTCCCTGTCCCGGCCGCACCCGGAGCGGCCGTACGAGGAGTGCGGGGTCAGACTGGGCGACGAGCAGTTCGCGCAGGCGGAGGACTGGGAGAAGGCCGGCGCGCTCGCGCTGGTCGGCATGGGGGTGGAGCCGGGCCTGTCCGACGTGTTCGCGCGGTACGCCGCCGACGAACTCTTCGACGAGATCGAGGAGATCGGCGTCCGCGACGGCGCGAACCTGACCGTCGACGGCTACGACTTCGCGCCGTCCTTCAGCATCTGGACCACCATCGAGGAGTGCCTGAACCCGCCGGTGGTGTACGAGGCCGGGCGCGGCTGGTTCACCACCGAGCCGTTCAGCGAGCCGGAGGTGTTCGACTTCCCCGAGGGCATCGGCGAGGTCGAGTGCGTGAACGTGGAGCACGAGGAGGTGCTGCTGGTCCCGCGCTGGGTGGACGCGCGGCGGGTGACCTTCAAGTACGGTCTGGGCCGCGAGTTCATCGACACCCTCAAGACGCTGCACCTGCTGGGTCTGGACCGCACCGGCCCGGTCACCGTCCCGGGCCCGGACGGGCCGGTCGCCGTCTCGCCCCGGGACGTCGTCGCCGCCTGCCTGCCCGACCCGGCGACCCTGGGCGAGCGGATGCGCGGGAAGACCTGCGCGGGCACCTGGGTACGCGGTACCCGGGACGGCGCGCCGCGCGAGGTGTACCTGTACCACGTGGTCGACAACGAGTGGTCCATGGCCGAGTACGGGTGCCAGGCGGTGGTGTGGCAGACGGCGGTCAATCCCGTGGTCGCCCTGGAACTGCTGGCCACCGGCGCCTGGTCCGGAGCGGGTGTCCTGGGCCCCGAGGCGTTCCCGGCCCGCCCCTTCCTGGACCTGCTGACGGAGTACGGCTCCCCGTGGGGCATGCGCGAGCAGTGACCGGGTCCGGCCCGTTCAGGTCATGTCGGGTCTCCTCGCGCGCGAGGTGCGGCCGGCTCCCGGCCGCACCGCAGTACGCTCCGCTCCGGAACCGCCCGCACCCGAGAAAGGCCCCACCGTGAGCGTCCGCGTGCGTCGCATCTACGATCCGCCCGAGCCCGACGACGGCGTGCGGGTCCTGGTCGACCGGCTCTGGCCGCGCGGGGTCTCCAAGGAGGACGCGCACATCGACGAGTGGCCGAAGGCCATGACGCCGTCCGCCGAGCTGCGCCACTGGTACCACGGCGGCGAAGGGTCCTACGAGGAGTTCCAGCGCCGTTACGAGGCCGAGCTGGCCGAGCCGGAGGCGGCCGAACTGCTCGACCACATCCGGAAGTTGGCCCGCCGGGGTCCGGTGACCCTGCTGACCGCCTCCAAGGTGCCGGAGCAGAGCCACGCCTCGGTGGTGGCGGGACTGCTCAAGGGGAAGTGAGCCCGCCCGCCCCCGCGTCGCACGGGGGGCGGGCGGCGAGTCCGCTCAGGCGATCTGCCGTGCGGCGGCCCGCCCGGCCGCGCGCCCTGAGAACAGGCACCCGCCGAGGAAGGTGCCCTCCAGGGCGTTGTAGCCGTGGACGCCGCCGCCGCCGAAGCCGGCGACCTCGCCGGCCGCGTAGAGGCCGTCGATCACCTGCCCGTCGCGGCCGAGGGCGCGCGAGTCCAGGTCGGTCTGGATGCCGCCGAGCGTCTTGCGGGTCAGGATGTGCAGCTTGACGGCGATCAGCGGGCCGGCCGCCGGGTCCAGAACGCGGTGCGGGGCGGCCACCCGGCCGAGGCGGTCGCCGATGTAGCGACGGGCGTTGTGGATGCCCTGGATCTGGGTGTCCTTGCTGTAGGGGTTGGCGATCTGGAGGTCGCGGGCCTCGATCCGGCGCCGCACTTCGGCGGCGTCGAGGAGGGGCTTGTCGGTCGACTGGTTCATCTTCTCGACCAGTTGCTCCAGGGTGTCGGCGATCAGGAAGTCCTCGCCGTGCCGCAGGAAGTCCCGTACGGGTCCGGGTGCCCCCTTGCCGAGCAGCCGGTCGCGCAGCACCGCCTTGCGGTCCTTGGCCGTGATGTCGGGGTTCTGCTCGGAGCCCGACAGGGCGAACTCCTTCTCGACGATCCTGCGGGTCAGCACGAACCAGGAGTGGTCGTACCCGGCGATGTCCTCGGTGGTGCGCAGGTGTCTGAGGGTGCTGAGCGTGTCGTAGCCGGGCAGGCAGGGGTCGGGCAGCCGGCGGCCGAGGGCGTCCAGCCATATTGAGGACGGGCCGGGCAGGATGCGGATGCCGTGGCCGGGCCAGATCGGGTTCCAGTTCCGCAGGCCCTCGGTGTAGTGCCACATGCGGTCCCGGTTGACGAGCCGTACGCCGGCCTCGGCGCTGATGTCCAGCATCCGGCCGTCGACGTACGCCGGGACGCCGGTGACCATCCGCGACGGCGGGGTGCCGAGGCGCTCGGGCCAGTAGCGGCGGACGAGGTCGTGGCCGGCGCCGATGCCGCCGGTGGTGAGGACGACGGCCTGCGCGGTGAGTTCGAAGGCGCCGGTCTCCTCGCGGTTGGAGGCGACGCCGCGGGGCGCGTCGTCCGCGGCGAGGACCGCGCCCCGCACTCCGCGCGCCGCGCCGTCCTGGACGACGAGTTCATCGACCCGGTGGCGGTGGTGGAAGGTGAGCAGGCCGTCGCGCGCGGCCTGGAGGGCGTACGCGGCGAAGGGTTCCACGACGCCCGTGCCGGTGCCCCAGGCGATGTGGAAGCGGGGTACGGAGTTGCCGTGGCCGTCGGCGCGCAGATCGCCGCGCTCGGCCCAGCCGACCGTGGGCAGCAGCGTGATGCCGTGCCCTTCCAGCCAGGAGCGCTTCTCCCCCGCGGCGAACTCGACGTAGGCGCGCGCCCAGCGCACCGCCCAGGAGTCCTCGTCGTCCAGCCGGTCGAACCGCGCGCTGCCCTGCCAGTCGTTCCAGGCCAGCTCGAAGGAGTCCTTGACGCCGAGCCTGCGCTGCTGCGGGGTGTCGACGAGGAACAGCCCGCCGAAGGACCAGTACGCCTGCCCGCCGAGGTTGGCGGCGTTCTCCTGGTCGACGAGGGCGACCCTGCGGCCCCGGCTGGTCAGTTCGTGCGCGGCGACCAGGCCCGCGAGGCCCGCTCCGACGACGATGACGTCGGCGTCCATGGCGACCGTCCCCTTCCTCGGTTTCCGAGGTTTTCTTGGATCTCTTGGATCTCTTGGTGCTCTTGCTTTCCGTCAGTCTTCTTGTGATGCGCGTGCGGTGCCGCCGTCGGTGAGCAGCGCGGTGAGCAGCTGTCCGAGCCAGGCGCGGGCGCCCTCGACGTCCTTGTCCAGCAGCAGTCGGGTGGTGACCCCGTCGTACGCGGCGACGACCGCGTGCGCGGCGCCGTCGGCGTCGCCGAGGACGGCGGGCAGGGGGGTGCGGGCGCGGGCGAGCCGGTCGGCGACGGCCCGGCGCAGCAGCGCGCGGTGCTCCAGCAGCGTCCGCGCCACGGCCGCGTCGCGGGCGGCGTGCGCCAGGAAGTCCGTCTTGACCAGGAGCCAGTCCAGGTCCAGCAGCAGCACGTCGGTGACCCGGTCGACGGCGGCGGGCACGTCGAGGTCCGGACCGTCGAGGGCGAGCGCCCCGGTCACCTGGTCGGCGATCAGCTCGGCCCGCTCCCGGTACAGGGCGAAGAACAGCTCGTCGAGGGTGTCGAAGTTGGAGTAGAAGGCGCCCCTGCTGTAGCCGGCGGCCTCGCAGACCTCCTCGATCGACACCCGGCCGAAACCCTTGGCGGCGAACACCGTGAAGGCGGCGTCGAGCAGGTTGGCCCGCGTCCGCTGCCGACGCCTGGTGACGCGCCTTTCCGTGCCCTCGACCGCCATGCCGGACCTCCGTTCGATACGCGAATGTATCCGATACACCGTTGTATCGAAAGGGTCATGGAGGCACCTCCGGCGCCGGTGCCGGGAGGGTGCGAGGTTTCACCGTGGCGCCCGCGGTCAGTCGGGCCCGTGAGCCGTGCTCACGTCACGGCGGCGACGCCCGGACCCACAGCGTCCAGCAGCGGGCCGCGCGCGGCGTCGGGGCTCCCGCGGACGGTGCGTGACGCGCGACATCGGCCGTAACCCGCCTCGGTGCCGGGTTCGCGACACGGATGCGGGGCACCCGAGCCCCCCGAGCACAGGACAGGAGTGTGTGACCATGCCCCGCGGATCGAGCCCCAAGCGGGAACGACAGTACGAACACATCAAGGACAGCGCGCTGGAACGCGGTGAGAAGGAGGAACGCGCCGAGGAGATCGCCGCGCGGACCGTGAACAAGGAACGCGCCCGGCACGGGGAGTCGAGGACCGCCAGCCGGACCTCGGTCGAGGACATGTCCTCCTCCCGCCGCGGCGGGCAGCGTTCCCACAGCGGCGCCCAGGGTCCCACCTACGACCAGCTGTACAACGAGGCCAGGCAGCGCGGCATCCACGGCCGCTCGAAGATGAACAAGGCGCAGCTCGAAGACGCCCTCGGACGCTAGGAGCCCGCGATCATGGTCTCTGCCGCCGATCCGCCCGTCCCCCATGACCCGCCGGCGCCGCCCGGCACGCCCGTACCGCCGCCCGAGCCGCCCGCACCGCCCCGTCCCGCCGAGCCCGGCCCGGAGCCCGCACCGCCCGAGCCCGGTCGGCCCCGCCCTCCCGAGCCGCCCGACTGACTCCGGGCCGCTCGGCGGCACAGAGCCGTACGGGTGATGCCCGGGACACGCCACCGGTCGCTGCGGCGTCTCCGGGCCGCCCGCGGTCGAACAATGGCCTGGGCGCGAGGAGGTCCGATGTGGGCTGCGACGGTTGAGATCGTGGTGTGGTTCGGTGTGCTGACCGGCGTGACGGTGGTGTCGGTCAGCTCCGTGTCGCCCGTGGAACTGACGGTGGCCGGCCTGGCCTCACTGGGCGGGGCGTCCGCGGCGCGGCGGATGCGGCTCGCCACCGGCGTGCACGTCACGGGGGCCCGCCGCGCGGCCCGCGCCGCCGTCCCGCTGCCGTACGCGGTCGCACGCGGCCTGGCCGTCCTGGTGTCCTCCGTCGCCACGCGTCCGGGGGACGCGGCCGTGCGGCGCGTGAGGCTGCGGCCGGGGGCCCATGCCGCGTGGGCCGGCACGCTGATCGCCACGGCACCGGACACCTGCGTGATCGGCATCCCACGCGACGACGTGGTGCTGGTGCACGCCCTGCGTCCGGACGCGGGACCGGTCGAGGCGGCGGTGGCCCGGACGGGCGGGAGGCGGTGAACGCCTGGACGGCGGCCGCGCTGGTCCTGCTGGTCGTCACGGTCCCGCCGTACCTGTGGGTGGTGGCCCGCGGCACCGCGGTGCGCCGTCTCGCCGGGATCTCGCTGCTGTCGGCCACGGTGGGCGCGGTATTCCTCCTCCTGCCCCAGGGCTACGGCCGGCCCGCCTACCAGGACCTCGCGCTGACGCTCGCCGTCCTGGCCCCCGCCGGCACCCTCGTCTTCACCCGCTTCGTGGCGGGCCGCCGCCACGACACACACCCGACACACGATTCCAGCACCGAGACATGACGACACCGCGCCCGGCCGGCGCACGGACGGGGGCGCGCCAGGGAGTGCCCATGACACCGCGCCATGTGACCGTGCTCGTGCTGCTGTGGGCCGGGGTGGGGTGCATGCTGCTCTCCGCCGTCGCGGTGCTGCGGCTGCGCGGAACGCTGATGCGGCTGCACGCCCTGGCCCCGCCCTCCTGCGCGGGGATCCCGCTGATCGCCCTGGCCGTGGCCGTCGACCAGGGGGTGGGCCGGGCCGCGGTCAAGACGCTGTTCATCGGTCTGCTCTTCGCCGCCGGTGGGACGGTCACCACCATCGCCGTGGGCCGCGCCTCCCAGCAGGCCGAGGAGGGGGAGGGCACGTGAACGAATGGCTGATCGACGCCGCCCTCGCGTTCGTCGTCCTCGCCGCGACCGCGGCGGTCCTCACCCGGGACCCGGCCCGCCAGGCCGTCGTCCTGTCCGCGCTGGGTCTTGGCCTGGCGGTGCTGTTCGCGGTGCTTCAGGCCCCCGACGTGGCCCTGTCCCAACTGGCCGTCGGCACCGCGCTGACCCCGCTGCTGATCCTCCTCACCGTCCGCAAGGTCACCCGCAGGCCCAGCGGCGCCGACGACCGCACCACCGACGGCGACGGCGAGGAGCAGAAGTGACGGCGCGCGCCCGGCTGGCCGTGTTCCTGGTCGCCGCCGCGGCGATCGCCGCCTTCTTCGCCGCCGCCTGCACCCGGCTCCCGCCGTTCGGATCGGCCCACCACCCCTACGGCGACCGGGCGGTGGCGGCGGCACTCGCCCACCGCACGGCCAACGTCGTCTCGTCCGTGAACTTCGACATCCGCGCCTTCGACACCCTCGGCGAGGAGTCCATCCTCTTCGGCACCGTCCTCGGGGCCACGCTGCTGCTGCGCCGGGCCCGCGACGAACGCCACCGGCGCGCCGGGGCCCAGTACGTCATGCCCAGCACCCGCCTGTTCGGCACCCTGCTGCTGCCGGTCACCCTGGTCGTGGGCGTGTACATCGTCGCGCACGGCCAGCTCAGCCCCGGCGGTGGCTTCCAGGGCGGCGTCGTGCTGGCCACCGCCCTGCACCTGGCCTACGTCGCCGCCGACTACCGCGCTCTGAAGCGGCTGAGGCCGCTGGCCGTCCTGGACGTGACGGACTCGCTGGCCGCCGCGTCCTTCAGCCTCGTCGGCCTGGCCGGCCTGGTCGCGGGCGGCGCGTTCCTGAAGAACGTCCTGCCGCTGGGCACGTTCAACCGGATCACCTCCGGCGGTGCCGTCCCGGTGCTCAACGCAGCGGTCGGCGTCGAGGTCGCCTCCGGGCTGATCGCCCTGCTCGCCCACTTCCTCGACCAGGCCGTCGAACTCACCGACCCCGGCCACGACACCGGCGGCGCCCGCGCCGCGAACACCGACGACAAGGGAGACCGCTAGTGGGGATCTGGCCCTACCTGGCCGCCGGATGGGTCCTGCTCATCGCCCTCTACGGGCTGGTCACCAGCCGCGACCTCATCCACGCCATCGGCTGCCTCGCCGTCGCCCAGTCCTCCACCTATCTGCTGCTCCTGGCCGTCGGCTACCGCCGCGGCGCGACCGCCCCCGTCTACTCCGACGTCACTCCCGGCTCGCGCCCCGTCGTCGACCCGGTCGTCCAGGCGCTGGCGCTGACGGACGTCGTCGTCGGCGCGACCGTCACCGCACTGCTGCTCGCGCTGACCATCCAGCTGCGCAAGCGCCACCACACCGTCGACCCGCAGGCCCTCACCGGCCTCAAAGGGTGACCTTGGCTTCCTCTCCCGCCTAAGGGCGAGAGGTTCCAGCGGTCGCCCGCTGGGTTTCCTGCTTCACAGCCAGTTGCCCGTCCGGAGTGCTCCGTTGAGGTCTTACACCGGCTCCACAGGCCGACACCGCCAGCCCGGCGGCCAAGAGGTTCTTCGCTGCGTTCACGTCCCGGTCGTGGGTCGTGCCGCAGTCGCACGTCCAGGTGCGGACATGCAGGGGCATCGTGCTCTGCAGCGTGCCGCAGTTCGAGCACAGCTTGGAGGACGGGAACCAGCGGTCGACCGCGATCACTTCGCGGCCGTACCAGTGGGCCTTGTACTCAAGCATCGATCGCAGTTCCGTCCACGATGCATCGCTGATGGCGCGGGCGAGCTTGCCGTTCTTCAGCAGATTGCGGACGGTCAGGTCCTCGATCACGATCGTTTGGTTCTCACGAACGAGTCGGGTGGTGAGCTTGTGGAGTCCGTCCCGGCGCCGGTCGGCGATCCGCGTGTGGATACGGGCGACCTTCAGACGGGCCTTGGCACGGTTGGCCGAGCCCTTGACCTTCCGGGACAGCTCCCGCTGGGCGCGGGCCAGGCGGGCCCGGTCCCGACGCTCGTGCCGAGGGTTGGCAACCTTCTCCCCGGTCGAGAGAGTCAGCAGGTGATCCAGGCCGGCGTCCACGCCGACCGCCGCACCAGCAGCAGAGAGCGGCTTGACGGTCTGGTCTTCGACCAGCATCGAGACGAACCAGCGTCCGGCCGCATCCCGCGACACGGTCACGGTCGACGGCTGCGCACCCGCCGGCAGAGGGCGCGACCACACGATGTCCAGTGGCTCCGCCATCTTCGCCAGGGTCAGCTTCCCGTCACGGAAGCGGAACGCACTGATGGTGTACTCGGCAGACCTCCGGGACTTCTTCTTCGACTTGAAGCGCGGGTACTTCGCTCGCTTGCCGAAGAAGTGGGTGAAGGCTGTCTGCAAGTGCCGCAGGGCCCGCTGAAGGGGAACAGACGAAACGTCGCCCAGGTACGCCAGTTCCTCGGTCTTCTTCCACGCCGTCAGCATGGCCGAGGTGGTGTTGTAGTTGATTCGTTCCTGACGCAGTACCCATGCCTCGGTCCGGGCCTGAAGTGCCAGGTCGTAGACCTTCCGCACGCAGCCGAAGGTGCGCGACAGCTCTGCCGCCTGCGCATCCGTCGGATAGAAGCGGTACTTGTATGCCCGCTTCACGTGAGTGGCCACAGCTCACATTTTTACACAATCAGTTCGTGAGCAGGGCAGTTGAGGGTGAGATGCCGGTCCGCCTGACGGCGAACCGGCTTTCCCTGCCCTGCTCTGCAGGGGTTCGTTTCCTCCCCGGCCTGAAGGCCGGGGTATCCACGAAGGAGATCTGATGACCGCAGCCGACCTCCTGCCCCTGGCCGTGGCCGTCCCCCTGCTCGGTTCCACCCTCCTCGCCGTCGCCGGCCGCGTCCTGCCCCGCCTGGGCTGCGACGTCCTGGCGACGGCGGCCGCGGCCGCCGAGGTGGTCTGCCTCGCCCTGCTGTGGGGGCGCGGCGGCGGGCTCGCCACCTCGGACCTGGGCGGCTGGCCGGCCCGGCTCGGCATCGTGCTCGCCGCCGACCGGATCGGCGCCGGGCTGGCCCTGCTGGTCGCCGTGCTCGTACTCGCCGTCCTGGTCTACTCGTGGCGGTACTTCGACGAACCCAAGGGCCATCACGCCGGCATCTTCCCCGCCCTGATCCTGCTGTTCGAGGCCGGCATGGCCGGTTTCGCGCTCACCGGCGACCTGTTCAACGCCTTCGTCTTCTTCGAACTCATGGGAGCGGCCGCGTACGCGCTGACCGGCTACCACATCGAGGATCCCCGCCCCCTCCAGGGCGCCCTCACCTTCGGCATCGTCACCTCGTTCGCCGCCTACTGCTCCCTGCTCGGCATCGGCCTCCTCTACGCCCGCACCGGCGAGTTGAACCTCGCCCGCCTCGGCGAGCGGCTCGCCGGCCACCCCACCGACGTACTGACCGTCGTCGCGTTCGTCCTCGTCGCCACCGCCCTGCTGGTGAAGGCCGCGGCGGTGCCGTTCCACTTCTGGCTGCCGGACGCCCACGCGGTCGCCCCCACCCCGGTGTGCATGCTGATGTCCGGCGTCATGGTCGAACTCGGTGTCTACGGCGTCGCCCGCGTGTACTGGACCGTCTTCGCCGGCCCCGGTGGCCTCCCCCACCAGGCGTTCCGGTCGGTCTTCGTGGCCCTGGGCGTGCTGTCCGCGCTGGTCGGCGCCGTGATGTGCTGGCAGCAGCGGCACCTCAAGCGCCTCCTGGCGTTCTCCACCGTCAGCCATGTCGGCCTGTTCACCATCGGCGTCGCCCTGCTCACCCCGGACGGGGTGGCCGGTACCGCGCTGTACGTCGCCGCCCACGGCTGCGTCAAGGCGGCGCTGTTCGGACTGACCGGGGTACTGCTGGACCGCTACGGCTCGGTCGACGAGCACGGTCTGCACGGCAAGGCCCGTGCCCTGCGCCCGGCGGGTGTGCTGTTCGCGGCCGGCGCCCTCGCCCTGGCCGGGCTGCCGCCGTTCGGCACCGGCCTGGGCAAGGCCCTCGCCGAGGACGCCGCGGGACACTGGCAGCCGTGGCTGCCCGCCGTGTTCGTCGCCGCCTCCGCGGTCACCGGCGCCGCGGTGCTCCGCGCGGGCCTGCGGGTCTTCTGGGGCGCCGGCCCGGTACCGCGCAGCCGGCCCGGCGAACAGGAGACGACCGGCGAGGGCGAGGAACCCGAGATCCGGGCCCCGCGGCGCACTCTGCCGCCTGCCATGACCCTCGTCCCCGCCGCCCTCCTCGTGCTCGCCGCGACGCTCGGCTGCGTGCCCGTGATCGCCTCCGCCCTCGCGCCCGGAGCCGCCGTCTTCACCGACCGCGCCCGCTATGCCGCCGCCGTCCTCACCCACCGGGGCGCGGCGCCCGCCGGCCACGCACCGGCCGCCGCCTGGACCGCCACCGGCGCCGCACTCGGGCTGCTGTCCACGGGCATCGCCGTCGCGCTTGCCGTCGCCGCCGTCCACCGGCGCGCGCCGCGGCTGTCGGAGCGGCACCCCGCCGCCCGGGCCGTCCGGGCGCTGCGCCGTCTGCATTCGGGACGCCTCGGCGACTACCTGGCCTGGCTCGCCCTCGGCATCGCGGTGCTGTGCGCCGCGCTCGCCGCCCAGTCCTGAACGCGCACCGGACGCGACGGCGTCATGGTGCCGTGAAGTCCACTTCGCCGGCCGTGACGATCCTGGCGCCCATGTTGCGCTCCATCATCTCCAGGGCGGCCGCCTCGAGATGGGGATGGATGGACGCGACGGCGTCCCTCGGCACCGTGACCGACAGGTGACGGATGTGCGCGTCCAGGGCGGAGTAGAGGACGCACTGCTCGGTGACCTGGCCGCACAACACCACGTTCCCGATGTCCAGTTGCCACAGCAGGTAGGACATGGGTGTCTCGTAGAAGACGGAGTGGCGGGCCTTGATCACGAACAGCGAGTCGTCGTCGGGCCGTATCGGTTCGACCAGTTCGGCGTGCGACCGGGCCAGCGCGGTCTCCACCAGCTCTCCGTGGTGGGAGCGCCACAGCCCGAAGTTGTCATTGGCGTAGATCACCGGCACGTCCGCGGCGCGGGCCCGCTCGATCAGGCGCGCCACGACGGGAACCACCCGGCGGGCGGAAGGGACGAGCAGCTCGGCGTCCTCGTGGTCGTACGTGTTGATCATGTCGATCACGATGAGCGCGCGCCCGTTCCGCCGTCTCCCCCGCCCTCCGGCCCCGGTCACCGCGACCGCCACCTCGTGTCCGCGGTCAGTCGCGCAGCCGCGGGAGGACCTTGGTGCGGTAGAAGTCGAAGAAGCCCTGCTGGTCCTTGCCGATCTGGCTGACGTGCACCGCGTCGAATCCGGCCTCGACGTACGCGTTCAGCGCCTCGATGTGCGCGTCCGGGTCGTCGCCGCACGGTACGGCGGCCGCCACCCGATCCTCGGTGACCAGTTGGGACGCCTGCTCGAAGTGACGCGGGGTGGGCAGGATCTGCGCGAGTTCCCCGGGGAGCTGTTCGGTGGCCCAGAGACGGTGCGCGGTACGGACCGCCTCCTGCTTGTCCGTGCCCCAGCACACCTTGAGCCCGCCGTACACCGGGTTGGCGCCGCCGCCACCGCGCCGGAAACGCTCGACCAGCGCGGTGTCGGGAATCATCGTGATCAGCCCGTCCCCGATCCGCGCGGCGGCCTCGGCCGCCTGCGGGCCGAAGGCGGAGACGTCGATCGGCACCGGCTGCTCGGGCAGGGTGTACAGGCGGGCGTTCTCCACGGTGTAGTGCTTGCCGCGATGGCTGATCTGCTCGCCGGTGAACAGTTTCCGGATGATCTGGAGCGCCTCCTCCAGCATTTCCAGGCGCACCGAGGCCTCGGGCCACGGGCCGCCCAGGATGTGCTCGTTGAGTGCCTCGCCGGTACCGACCCCCAGCCGGAACCGGCCACCGAGCTGTACGGCGCTGGTGGCGGCCGCCTGCGCGATCACGACGGGATGGGTGCGCACCAGCGGGCAGGTCACCGCCGTCTCCACCGGCAGGGAGACGGCCTGCGAGAGGGCTCCCACCACCGACCACACGAACGGGCTCTGTCCCTGGTGGTCGTTCCACGGGTGGTAGTGGTCCGAGATCCACAAGGAAGTGAAACCGGCCTGCTCGGCCATCCTGGCCTGTTCGACGAGCTCCGCGGGGTTGTGCTCCTCGGACGACAGAAAGTACCCGAAGTCAGCCATCACTGCTCCTGACGGATCGTGCCTGCGGCTCTGCGACGGCTTTCCCGAGTACCCGTAACGGGGCGGGGCGCACGTCGTGGCCGCAGGAACAATCAGCGGCGTGGTGCCGTCGGCCCGGTGCCTCGCCGGTTCAGGACGGCCGGCCGCCGAACCGCCAGGTGTGGACCTCGACGTCCGCGTACCGGGCCGGGGCCAGGACGGCTCGTGCCGTGTCCGGATCCGGTGCCCGGACCAGGGCCGCCGTGCCCAGCCGAACGGCTCCGTCGTCGGACAGCAGCGGTCCGTAAGCGATCAGCTCGTCCCGGTCGGGCGGTGCGGTCGGAACGTCGGCGGCCTGATCCGTGCCGAGGCCGAGCACGAGGTGGCGGTTGCCGCCGTCCCGGCCGCCGGGGAAGTCCCACATCGTGCGGCCGAGCGCGTTGCGCCACCGGAGCAGCAGTACGTCCCGGTAGACGCCGGCCTGGTAGTTGGGCTCGTCGAAGGCGAACGCGCGGGCGGCTGCGGGATCCGGCAGGTCGAGGATGTGCACGCTGCCGGTGGGTGTTTCGCCGTCGTCGGCGAACGTCGGGCCGCGGGCGATCATCTCCTTCGCGTACCGGTCCATGTAGGACCAGTGCTCCTCCAGTTTCTCGTGGCGCAACGCCAGGGAGCCGGGCCGGTCACGGTGGTAGCAGAAGAACTCCATGCCCACAGACCCTTCCGCAAGGCGGGGCCGTGTCTCAACCGGCTTTCCGGGCCGCCGGGCCCGCAAAGCCCCTGCGGGATCCGGACACGGCCCACCGGTACTCCTTCGACCGGCAGACCGCCAGAACTCGCCGCCTTCCAGTGACGAAGGTGTCATGTGCCGCCCTGGACCAGCAGGGCGATCCGGTCGGAGTCGAAGACCACCCAGCGCGGAGAGGCGCACCCCGACAGCCTCAGCCAGCACGTGGTGTTCCCCTCAGGACTGGTCCACCATCCGGTGACGGTGCCGGGCCACGTCCACCCGGTCCCGTCACACACCTCGACCGGCCGGTAGGTGGCCCGGACCTGCTCCTCCGGTGGCAGCGGACACCCCCTGGCCAGTTCTTCCAGCAAAACCTCCGCCGTGGTCGTGTCCCGCACGGCTCTCCCCCTCCGGCTCTCTCGCCTTGTTTCCCTGCCGGGCAATCGGCTGCCTGTTCCCCGAGGACGCCTGCGTCCGGCCGCCACCCGGGAGATCACCCCCAGTCGCCGCCGAAGTCACCCCCGCCGTCCGACCCGAAGCCACCGTCGAATCCCCCCGCGAAGTCGGAGGCTCTGAAGTCCGCGCCGGAGAACTCGCCGCCGTCCGGCAGATCGGGAGCAGACGAGACGCCGTCACCGGAGCCGGCGAAGGCGGACGGCGCGCTGAGCAGGCTGCCCAGCAGCGTGCCGGCAAGCAGGCCGCCGACCACCGCGCCCGCGCCGCCGAAGTAGCCGCCCGCCCAAGGCGCGTACGCCGGACCGGCGTTCCAGTACGGCTGGGACCCGTGGCCGGTGTCGACCATCCGCGTCATCGGCTGCCCACCCCGAATGACCCGTGCGGCGTCCTCCGCGCAGGCGGGGACCATCCGCGGCGCGCCGCCGGGCGGGCACCAGTTCACATCGTCGGCCGAGGGGCCGTGACGGGGGTCGAAGAAGCAGGGGACACGACGCTCGGGCAGCGGCGTTCCATCGCGGCGGGCGGCCAAGGTGGCCAGGGCGAAGCGGCCGTCGGCCAGCGTAGCGGTCACCGGCTGCACGTCCTGAGGCCTGGCCGCAGCGGACATCTGCTGTTTGGCCAGCTCATAGGCGTCGAGGGCGTGGGAATAGTCGTTGCGCATCTCGTCGGTGGCCCCTGGCTCGGACGGGGAGAAGGCCAGCCGGTCCAGTTCCTCGCCGAAGGCGGTGATGTCCTCGTCCACCACCACCCGCAGCGCCTCCAACTCCCTTTGCTCGGCCTCCCGCCGCTTCTTCGCCCGCCGGTACAGCGCGTATCCGCCCCCGGCCGCCCCGGCCGCGAGCAGGCCGCCGACCATCAACCCGCCGCTGCCGGGGCCGCCCTCACCACTGTCCTGCCAGGACGCGGGGGCGTGCCCCTGCGCCTGCTTGACGGCCTGGTCGACGAACACGTTCAACTGCGCCTCCGTGTCCGAGGCGTAGGAACGCTGCACCGCTCCCCGCAGGTTGTCGACGGCGCTCTGCGACATCACCTGATGGTCCGCCCTGGCGTTGAACAACTCGCCCAGGCGCACCGCGTACACCCCGTTGATGCCAGTGAGTGAACGCACGTCCCGCATCAGGGACGCCTGCGGGTAATCGGAGGACCGGGGCAGTACCGCCACGAGGACCGGCTTGTCCGCGGCCTCGATCTTCGCAGCCAGCTTGTCGGCCGCGGACTTCGGCAACTGCCCCGCAGCTCGCGGATCCACGTACACCGGTCCCTTCTTGAAGGCTTCCGCCACGGCCCCCGTGCCGGTGTCCGCGGCCGCCGGCACGCCGAAAGCCGGCGTGGCGAGCCCGACAAGAGCTGTCACGCCCAAGACGGCGAGGGCCCGGGCGAAGCGAGACCGTGGCGAGACAGGCATGGCTGAGACCTCCTTGCGAGGGAGTGACCGCCCCGCCTCCGGAACAACGTCGGTGCGCGCAGGGAACGAACAGACCCCAACGATCGCTCACTTGCGCAATAAGGAAAGTATGCCAGACGGCGCTGCGCCCGGGCCGAGTTCGACGGGAGTGTCAGCGACTCAGTTGACGCACGGCACCCCGCCCGCCTTCACGGCGCGGCCCGAGCCGGCGGGCCATGCGTACCGACGCCACCGACGGTCCGCTCCTGCCGATCGCGCACACGTCCACTCTCGTCGATCCCGTCACGCACTGGAGTGACTCAACCGTCGAGAGTGAGTGGCAAGGCCGGCCGCAGCCGCAGGCCACCGGAACTCCGTGCGCGCCCGCCCTTCGCTCTACCCTGGGACGCATCTGGTGGGCTGCCGCGTCGGACAGCCGCCCGGGACACGAGGAGAGCGATGCGCGCGGACGTGCAGCAGGTCGCCGACGGCACCTATCTGGTGCACGGCAGCAACACGAACTGGGTGATCCTGACCGAGGGCGACGCCGCCACACTGATCGACACCGGCTACCCCGGCGACCGGCAGCGGCTGCTCGACTCGCTGGCGGCGGTGGGAAGTTCGCCCCAGGCGGTGGCGGCCGTGCTGATCACGCACGCGCACAACGACCACCTGGGCAACGCCGAGTACCTGCGCGGCGCTTACGGCACCCCGGTGCATCTGCACGAGGCCGAACTGCCGCACGCACGGCGGGAGTTCCTGCACCAGGTGACCGTCGGGCAGGTGCTGCGCAACGGCTGGCGGCCCGGTGTGCTGCCCTGGGCGGTGCACGCGCTGCGCCTCGGCGGCACCGCGCACGTCCCGGTCGCCGCGCCCGAGCCGTTCCCGGCCGCCGGCCCGCTGGACCTGCCGGGGCGGCCCGTGCCCGTGCACACGCCCGGCCACACCCAGGGCCACACCGCGTTCCACCTCCCCGGCACCGGCGTACTGGTCTCCGGCGACGCCCTGGTGAGCGGCCACCCCACCTCACGCCTGGCCGGTCCGCAACTGCTGCCCGACATGTTCCACCACCAACGCGCCCAGGCGCTGGCCTCGTTGGGCAGACTCGAACGCCTCGATGGAGACCTGCTGCTGCCCGGGCACGGCCCCGTGCTGCGCGGTCCGCTGCCGCAGGCGGCGCTGAAGGCGCGGGAACGCGCCCTCTAGTGCTGCGGCCGGAAAGGTTTGCCGGGAAGCTCGCGGCGTCCGGTGCTGGGGGTACCTCCCACGCCGTTCAGGCCGTGGGGGAGCATCGCAAGGCGGAGCACCGCCCGCGTACCGGATGTACTCGGTGATGCGACAACGCCGCGAGGTGCCGTGCCGGGCGCCGCGAGCCGGTGAACCTCACCGGTCGCAGCACTAGGGTTCGTGCCATGGGCTTGCAGATCAGTGCCACCAACCCGGAGCACCCCGCGCTCCTGCTCGAACTGCCGTGGCGGACCCCACTGGAGGAGTGGCCCGAGGAGTACCTCGTGCCACTGCCGCGCGGCATCTCCCGGCACGTGGTGCGCTACGCCCGCGCCGGCGACGAGGTGGTCGCCGTCAAGGAACTCGCCGAACGCCCCGCGCTGCGCGAGTACGAGCTGCTGCGCGACCTGGACCGGCTCGGCATCCCCGCGGTGGACGCGCTGGCCGTGGTCACCGGCCGCACCGACCGCGCGGGCGAGCCGCTGGAGCCGGTGCTGATCACCCGGCACCTGGGCGGGTCGATGCCGTACCGCTCGATGTTCGAGACCACCCTGCGCCCGGCCACGATGCACCGCCTGATGGACGCCCTGGCCGTCCTGCTGGTGCGGCTGCACCTGGCCGGGTTCGCCTGGGGCGACTGCTCGCTGTCCAACACGCTGTTCCGGCGCGACGCCGGCGCGTACGCCGCCTACCTCGTGGACGCCGAGACCGGCGAGCTGCACCGGCGGCTGAGCCCCGGACAGCGGGAGTACGACCTCGACCTGGCCCGCGTCAACATCAGCGGCGAGCTGCTGGACCTGGAGGCCTCCGGGGCGCTGCACCCCTCGGTGGACCCGGTCGAGTTCGGCGCCGAGATCTGCGCCCGCTACCGCGGCCTTTGGCAGGAGCTGACCCGCACCTCGGTCTACCCGGCGGGCAAGTACCACTACATCGAGCGCCGGATCAGACGGCTCAACGACCTCGGCTTCGACGTGGCCGAGATGCAGATCGAGAGTTCCGCCACCGGCGACACGGTCACCTTCGTGCCCAAGGTCGTCGACGCCGGCCACCACCAGCGGCAGTTGCTGCGCCTGACCGGCCTGGACACCGAGGAGAACCAGGCCCGGCGGCTGCTGACCGACCTGGAGAGCTGGATGGCCACCCAGGACGACTACGCGCCGGGCGGCACCCGGCCCGGGCCGGGCGGCGGGCATGCGCTCGCCGCCCGCCCGGAGGTGCTGGCGCACCGCTGGGTGCGGGAGGTGTTCCGCCCCACCGTGCGGGCGGTGCCGGGCGAGCTGCGCGGCACCATGGACCCGGCCGAGCTGTACCACGAGCTGCTGGAGCACCGCTGGTACCTGTCCGAGCGGGCGCAGCACGACATCGGCCTCGACACCGCGGTGCGGGACTACGTCAGGAACGTCCTGCCCGGGGCACGCCAGGCGCCGGACGCGACGCCCGGGTGACTCACGGGTGCGGGACGACGGCCACCGGGCAGCCGGCGTGGTGCAGCATCCCGCTCGCGACGGAGCCGATCCGCGCGCCCACCGCCGTACGGCGCGCCCGGCGCCCCACGACCAGCAGCTGGGCGTGCTCGGCCGCGGCCAGCAGCACCTGGCCCGCGCTGCCCATCTCCACGTGCTCGACGACGGGGACGTCCGGGAAGCGCTCCCGCCACGGCTGGAGCGCCGCGGACAGCGCCTTCCGCTCGTACGGTTCCAGGCCGCCGGCCTCGTCGAGCAGCTTGAGCGAGCCGGGGCTGTAGGCGAACACCGGCGGCAGCGTCCAGGCGCGTACCGCCCGCACCCCGGCGCCGCGTGCGGCGGCGGTCTCGAACGCGAAGGCCAGGGCCGCGGCGCTGTCCTCGGGGGCACCCTGCTGGCCCACGACGACCTCCCGGCCCGCGGCCTCGACGGAGGGTTGGTCCCCGGCGCGCACCAGGACGACGGGCCGTTCGGTCCCGGCGATCACCTGCTGTCCGACGGAGCCGACCAGGAACCCGACGAGGGCGCCCCGTCCGCGCGAGCCGAGCACCAGCGCCTCCGACTCCGCAGCGGCGCCGAGCAGGGCCGGCACGGCGTCGTCCTCCGCGGCGTCGGCGGTCACGGTCAGGCCCGGGTGGCGCTCGGTGACGGTCCGGACGGCCCCGCCGACCGACTCGCGCACCCACTGGAGCTGGGTGTCCCGGTCGCCCACGTCGAAGGCGTCGTGCACCTCGTGGCGCCAGGCCCGCACCACGCGCAGCGGCAGCCCGCGGCGCTCTGCCTCCCGAGCGGCCCACGCCAGTGCGGCGAGGCTCTCCTCCGATCCGTCCACCCCTGCCGTGATCGGGCGCGTCATGCCGTGTGCCTCCCTGTGTGGTGTGCCGTACTCGGTGCCAGTCTCCCCTACCGGTCGATCACCGAAGCGGGCGGCCGCGGATGTCGCTTCCCGCGTACCCGGGCGAAGCGGGACGGCCGCACATACGATGGGCAGGAGCCGGCGTGGTGACGACGGGGGCGCACCGGGCAGCCGATCCGAGCACACGGGGTGACAACCGCATGACACAGGCCGTGGAGCAGGCGCGGACCGTCATCATGACCGTGGACGACGATCCGGGGGTCTCCCGCGCCGTCGCCCGTGACCTCAGGCGCCGCTACGGCGGGTCGTACCGGATCGTGCGCGCGGAGTCCGGCGAGTCCGCGCTGGACGCGCTGAGCGAGCTGAAGCTGCGCGGCGACCCCGTGGCCGTCATCCTGGCCGACTTCCGCATGCCGCGGATGAACGGCATCGAGTTCCTCGAACGCGCCCTGGACATCCACCCCGGTGCCCGGCGGGTGCTGCTGACCGCGTACGCGGACACCGACGCGGCGATCGACGCGATCAACGTCGTCGACCTCGACCACTACCTCCTCAAACCCTGGGACCCGCCCGAGGAGAAGCTGTACCCGGTCCTGGACGATCTGCTCCAGGTCTGGCGGGCCGGCGACTACCGGCCGGTGCCGAGCACGAAGGTGGTCGGGCACCGCTGGTCGGCGCGGTCCTCCCAGGTGCGGGAGTTCCTGGCCCGCAACCAGGTGCCGTATCGCTGGTACTCCTCGGACGAACCGGAGGGCAGGCGGCTGCTGGCCGCGGCCGGGCAGGACGGTCAGCGGCTGCCGCTGGTGGTCACCCCGGACGGCACCCCGCTGCTCGAACCGGAGCCGGCCGAGCTCGCGGCCCACGTGGGGCTCGCGACGACACCTGCGGCCGACTTCTACGACCTGGTGGTGGTCGGCGGCGGCCCGGCCGGGCTCGGCGCGGCCGTCTACGGGGCCTCCGAGGGGCTGCGGACGGTGCTCGTGGAGCGCTCGGCGACCGGCGGGCAGGCGGGGCAGAGCTCCCGGATCGAGAACTACCTCGGGTTCCCGGACGGAGTCTCCGGCGCCCAGCTCACCGACCGGGCCCGCCGGCAGGCGACGAGGTTCGGCGCGGAGATCCTGACCGCGCGCGAGGTGACCGGCCTGGAGATCTGCGGCGCGGCGCGGACCGTGCGGTTCTCCGACGGTTCGGCGGTCGCCGCGCACAGCGTGATCCTGGCGACGGGCGTGTCCTACCGGCAGCTTCCGGCGCCCGGCGTGGAGGAGCTGACCGGGTGCGGGGTGTTCTACGGTTCGGCGCTGACCGAGGCGCCCGCCTGCCAGGGGCAGGACGTCTACATCGTCGGCGGCGCCAACTCCGCGGGGCAGGCCGCGATGTACCTGTCCCGGGGCGCGAAGTCGGTGACCCTGCTGGTGCGCGGGGCGTCGCTGGCGGCGTCGATGTCGTACTACCTGATCCAGCAGATCGAAGAGGCCTCCAACATCACGGTGCGCACGGGGACCGTCGTGGACGCCGCGCACGGCTCGGACCACCTGGAGAAGCTGGCCCTGCGCGACACGGCCACCGGGGAGACCGAACTCGTCGACACGCAGTGGATGTTCGTCTTCATCGGCGCGGCGCCGCGGACCGACTGGCTGGACGGCACGGTGCTGCGGGACGGGCGCGGGTTCATCCTGTCCGGGCCCGACCTCACCGCCGACGGCCGGCCGCCCCCGGGGTGGGAGCTGGACCGGCCGCCGTACCACCTGGAGACCAACGTGCCCGGCGTGTTCGTCGCCGGTGACGCGCGGGCGGAGTCCGCCAAGCGGGTCGCGTCCGCCGTCGGAGAGGGAGCCATGGCCGTGTTGCTCGTCCACCGTTACCTGGAGCAGTCGTGAGCGGCAGGCGGATGCCGTGCGGCGCCGGTGAGATCGGCTCGCTGTTCCTGTTCGAGAAGCTCCGGCCCGAGCAGCTGGGCCGGCTGTGCGCCGAGGGGCGGGTGGAGATGTTCGAGCCCGGCCCGGTGTACACCGAGGGCGAGCCGGCCACCTGCTTCTACGTGATGATCGAGGGCACGGTGGTGCTCTCCCGCCGGGTCGGCGGCGACGACGTGGAGGTCACCCGGACCTCGCAGCGCGGGGTGTACTCGGGCGCCATGCAGGCGTACCTCGGGGACCGGCTGCGGCAGGTCTACATCAACTCGATGCGGGTCACGGAGCCGACGCGGTTCTTCGTGCTGCCCGCCGACGCGTTCGCGGACATCATGCGGGAATGGTTCCCGATGGCGGTGCACCTGCTGGAGGGGCTGTTCTTCGGGTCGAAGAGCACCCAGGCGGCCGTCGGGCAGCGTGAGCGGCTGCTGGCGCTCGGCTCGCTGTCCGCCGGACTGACCCATGAGCTCAACAACCCCGCGGCGGCTGCCGTCCGGGCCACCGCCACGCTGCGGGAGCGGGTGGCCAAGATGCGGCGCAAGCTCGCCGTGATCGCCGAAGGACCCTTCACCCGGGACCAGTTGACCAGCCTCATGGAGATCCAGGAGCGTACGGCCGAGCGGGTCGCCAAGGCCCCGGATCTCAGCCCGCTCCAGGCCGCCGACCGCGAGGACGCCCTCACCGACTGGCTGGAGGACCACGGCATCGGCCAGGGCCCGCAACTGGCGCCCACGTTCGTGCAGGCGGGCCTCGACGTCGACTGGCTGGAGCAGGTCGCGGCGGCCGTCGACGAGGAGATCCTGCCGGGTGCCGTGGGGTGGCTCAACTACACGGTGGAGACGGAGCTGCTGATGGACGAGATCGGGGACTCCACCACCCGGATCTCCCGTCTCGTGGACGCCGCCAAGCAGTACTCCCAGCTGGACCGCGCCCCTTACCAGGTCGCCGATGTGCACGAACTCCTCGACAGCACCCTGCTGATGCTGTCGGGCAAGATCGGTCCGCGTATCGAGGTCGTCAAGGAGTACGACCGTACGCTGCCGCGGATCCCCGCCTACCCGGCCGAGCTCAACCAGGTGTGGACCAATCTGATCGACAACGCGGTGTGCGCCATGAACGGCGCGGGCGGCGAGGGCACCCTGACCGTGCGGACCGCGCTCCACGACGACCGGCTGCTGGTCGAGTTCCGGGACACCGGGCCGGGGGTGCCGCCGGAGATCCGGGACCGCATCTTCGACCCGTTCTTCACCACCAAGCCGGTCGGCCAGGGCACCGGACTCGGTCTTGACATCTCCTGGCGGATCGTCGCCAACAAGCACCACGGTGCCATCCACGTGGAGTCGGTGCCCGGCGACACCCGGTTCCAGGTGCTGCTGCCGCTGACCGCCGGTGAAGGCGACGGACCGACGGCGGCCGGATCGCCGCTCACCGCCGAGGACCGCCCGACATCCGAGGAGCCGACATGACCCGTGACACCGGAATCGACCCGAGCGTGCCCCCCAGCGGCACCGGCTGTGCCGAGTGCGACGCGGCCGGCGGCTGGTGGTTCCATCTGCGGCGCTGCGCCCGCTGCGGCCACATCGGATGCTGCGACGACTCCCCCGGCAAGCACGCCACCGCCCACCACCGGGCCACCGGGCACCCGGTGATCCGCAGCTACGAGCCGGGCGAGGGCTGGTTCTGGAACTACGACACGAACGAGTTCTACGAGTCCGGACCCGAACTCGCGCCGCCCGAGAGCCACCCGGCGAACCAGCCGGCCCCGGGCCCGGAGGGACGCGTCCCGGCGGACTGGGCGGACACCCTGCGCTGAGCCGCGCCCCCTGTCGTACATGCGGATGCCCCGCCGCGGCGGGGCATCCGGGTCACCGTGTTCGGACGGTCTGTCAGCGGCCGGCGGCCGGGGTGTTGGCGGCGGTGACGTTGACCGCGGCCCAGGCCCGGTCCACCGCCTTGTACTCGGTGCCGGTCGCGCCGTAGAGGTCCTTGGCCGCCTTCAGCGTCGCGACGCGCGCGTCGTGGAAGTCGGTCGTGGACACCATGTAGCGGGTCAGCGCCCGGTAGAACACGGCCGTGGCCTTGGTACGGCCGATGCCCTTGACCGGCAGTCCGTCGTAGGTCGGCGAGTTGTAGGTGACGGCGCCGATCCTCTTGCTGCCGCTGCCCTCGGCGAGCAGGTAGTACGCGTGCGAGGAGACACCGGAACCGGCGTGCACCTCGGTGAAGTACACCTCGGGCGACCAGTAGTCGATCGCGCCCTCGAGCCTGTCCAGGGACGGCCGGTCGAGCCGGCGCAGGAACTTCTGCGCCAGGCCCAGCTTCTCGCCGATCAGGTAGTTCGGCGGATTCTTGGGGTTGTTGACGTGGAACTCGACGCCGGAGCCGAAGATGTCGGCCAGTGACTCGTTCAGCGACCCCGGCTCGCCGTACTGGTTGCCGGCGGAGTCCACGAAGGTGGGTTCGAGTCCGGCGGTGGCGTCGACGACCCCGTGGGTGAGTTCGTGGCCGGTGACGTCGAGGGCGACGAGCGGCTTCTTGAACATCCCGCCGTCGCCGTCGCCGTACAGCATGCAGGTGCACGCCGGGTCCCAGAACGCGTTCGCGACCTTGTTGCCGAAGTGGACCATGGCCTGGGCGCCCTTGCCGTTGTTCTTGACGCCTTTGCGCCCGAAGGACTTCTTGTAGAAGTCCAGGGTCCCGGTGATCCCGTACTGCGCGTCCACGGCGGCGCTGGCGCGGCTGGAGACGGCGCCGTTGCCCCACTTGTCGGTGGTGCTGGTGAACTTCGTACCCCGCGCGAAATCCTCCAGCGGTTTGTTCTTGGCGTCCCGGGTCTCCGTGCCGTACCGGCTGGGGTCCTTCAGCAGGAAGCTCCTGCTCGCCGTCTGGGTGGTGGTCAGGGAGACCTTGCCCACGAACAGGGAGGAGCCGGTGCCCGTCGCGGTCCGCGGATAGCCGGCGGCCGCGGCCGGCCGCGTCGCGGCGAGGGCGGCCGGCCGCGGGGTGTTGCCGGTGGCCGGGTCGAGCGTCTCGCCGCGTCTGCGCAGGGTCTCGACCAGCCGGGGCGAGAGGAACCCGTCCCGGTCGGGCATGTCGCTGCGCACCTCGCCGGTGACGGCGTCGACGACGACGGTCCGGGAACCGCCGCTCCCGGTGGTCGCGGGGGCGGTGACCCGCACCTCGTAGGCGAGGGCGGAGGCGCCGCCGCGGGCGTCCACGACGAGCCGCGCGGCGCCCGCCTCTCCGTGGGCGGCCGAGGCGGCCCTGGCCGCCGCCTGTCCCGGGGTCAGCGCGGCCCGGGTGGCGGCGGTCCGGACGGTGTGGCCGGCGGCCCGGGTGACGCCGGTGTACCTCAGCTGCCGGTCGAGGTGGACGACGAGGTCGCCGCCGAGGACCGGCAGTCCCCGGTGGGTGCGTATGAACCGGACGTGGCGCGCGCCCTCGGGGTCGAGCAGCACGTCCCGGGCCCGCAGTCCGTCCCCGTTGGTGACGCCGGTCGCCGACGCGTGCGCGAAGGCCGCGGCGCCGGCGGCGGCCACCACCGAGTCGGTGGACGTGCCGGCGGACGACACGGTGTGGTCCTGCCCCCCGGCAGGGGCGGCCAGCGCCGGGCCGGCCAGGCCCGTGACGGCCGTCGCCACCGCGACGGCGAGCGCCACGGTGCGTATATGGGGTCTGTGCACTCTCGGGAGTTCCTTCGTTCGTGGCGGAGGCCCGGATCGCCGGCCGCCCGGGGATGACGCCGGTGCGCCATGGGAGCTGGTCGGGCCCCCGGGACGGAACTCTCATGGATCGATCATGTGCATGTAAAGCACGAATGATCCATTCCGTGCGATACAGGACAATCCTTTGCCAATCCACCCCACTCAGTGATCGGCGAATGGCCAACTGTGTGTCGTCTGTGGAGATGTGACCGGATGGGGGAAGGTTGCGTTGCCCGAATGTGATCGATCTCGCACGGATCGCCGCGCGGACGGAGACGGGAGAGAAGACGTATGGCCTCACGCACGGTGTGCAGCGGTGCGGTACTCGGATCACTGGTGCTGGCCCTGCTGGCGGGACCGGCGCACGCGGCGGGCCGCCGGCCCGGGACGGCGGCACCGGACGCGCTGCCCGCGCCGGACACGGCGGCACTCGGCACCCTCCTGCGCACGGCGCTGAAGCAGGGCGCGCCGGGCGCCATGGCGCGGATCGACGACCACCGCCTGTCCTACGACGACCACCCCACGGTCTACAAGGCCACGGAGGGAGTCGCCGACCGCAGGACCGGGGACTGGATCAACACGGCCGACCGGTTCCGCATCGGCAGCGTCACCAAGACCTTCTCCGCGGTCGTGCTGCTGCAACTGGCCGCCGAGGGCCGGGTGAAGCTCGACGACCCGGTCAACCGCTACCTGCCGGACCTGCTGCCCGACGACCGGATCACGGTGCGGCACGTACTCGGCCACCGCAGCGGTCTGTACGACTACAGCGACGAGATGTTCGCCAGGACCGTGTCCGGCTTCGAGGCCGTGCGCACCAAGGTGTTCACCTACCGCCAGTTGCTCGCCCTGTCCCTGAAGCACCCGCGCACCCAGGCGCCCGGCACCGCCTACGCCTACTCCAACACCAACTTCGTCGTCGCCGGCCTGCTCATCGAGAAGCTGACCGGCCACTCGGTGCGCACCGCGTACGAGAACCGCATCATCAAGCCGCTGAAGCTGAGCGACACCTTCTACGTCCACCCCTCCATGAAGATCCCCGGCCGGTACGCGCACGGCTATCTCACCCCTGACGAGGCCGGGTCGCCGCTGGTCGACGCCACCGAGCAGACGATGTCCTGGGCGCAGAGCGCGGGCGCGCTCATCTCCAGCACCCGCGACCTCAACACGTTCTTCTCGGCGCTGCTGGGCGGTCATCTGCTGCCCCCCGCCCAACTGGACCAGATGGAGCGGTGGATCCCGTCGGGCACCGCCCAGGCGTACGGGCTCGGGCTGCGCCGCCGCGACCTGTCGTGCGGGGTGTCGGTGTACGGGCACACCGGCGCCGTGCAGGGCTACTACACCTACGCGTTCACGAGCAAGGACGGCCGGCGCAGCCTGGCCGCGCTCACCAACACCTCCAACAACGGCGCGGTGCACCTGACGATGCTGCGCACCCTGGAGTCGGCGTTCTGCGGCAAGCGGACGAAGGTGCTCGGCACCGCTCAACTGCCCGGTACGGCCCTGGAGAACGACCTCGCCCAGTGACCTTGGCGGAACAGGCGACTCCGGGCCAGGATGCCCGCATGAAGGGTGACCTGTTTTCCAGTGAGTACGTGGTGGGTCCCGCGACCGCGCCGGGCATGTCCGTCGAGAACTCCAAGTGCGTCAAGTACACGGTGGACGGCGAGATGTTCGCCCGCCAGGGCTCGATGGTGGCCTACCGCGGCGATCTGCGGTTCGAGCGCAAGGGCCAGGGCGTCGGCGGCATGCTCAAGCGCGCGGTCACCGGGGAGGGGCTGCCGCTGATGGCGGTGCGCGGGCAGGGCGAGGCCTGGTTCGCGCAGGAGGCCCAGAACTGCTTCGTCGTCGAGGTCGACCCGGGCGACGAGTTCACCGTCAACGGCCGCAACGTGCTGTGCTTCGACGCGACGCTGTCGTACCAGATCAGGACGGTCAAGGGCTCGGGCGTGGCGGGCGGCGGGCTGTTCAACAGCGTGTTCACCGGGCAGGGACTCCTGGGCCTGGTGTGCGAGGGCAATCCGCTGGTCATCCCGGTCACGCCGCGGCAGCCGGTGTACGTCGACACGGACGCGGTCGTCGGCTGGACCGCCCGCCTCCGGACGTCGCTGCACCGCTCGCAGTCGTTCGGCTCGATGCTGCGCGGCGGTTCGGGCGAGGCGGTGCAGCTGATGCTGGAGGGCGAGGGGGTCGTCGTCGTCCGGCCGAGCGAGGCGACTCCGCACCGGCCGCAGCAGCACTGAGGGAGCCGGCCCTTCTCGCGGGCCGGGATCCGGCGAGACCTGTTGACCTGCGTGCCCCCGACAGGTGAGGGTCGGGGCGGCGCGGATCACCACCCCGCGCCGGAAAGGTGGACTGCCTTGATCGGCATCTCGGAGATCGAAACCGCGGCCGAGCGGATCGCCGGACACGTCGTGCGCACCCCGACCGTGCCGAGTCCCGGCCTGTCCGCGCTGCTCGGCGCCCCGGTGACCGCGAAGCTGGAGCTGTTGCAGCGCACGGGCTCCTTCAAGGCGCGCGGCGCGACGGCGCGACTGCTGTCGCTCGACGAGGCGGAGCGGGCCGCGGGCGTGGTCGCGGTCAGCGGCGGCAACCACGGGATCGCGCTCGCGGTGATGGCCGCCGCGCTGCATGTGAAGGCCACCGTCGTCATGCCGCGCTCGGCGCCCGCCCGGTCCGTCGCGATCGCGGAGGAGGCCGGGGCGTCGGTGCGGCTGACCGACGGCATGGACGAGGCGTTCGCCACGGCGGCACGGCTGCGGGACGAGGGGCTCACCCTGGTCCATCCCTTCGACGACGAGGTGGTGGTCGCCGGGCAGGGCACCGTCGGCCTCGAACTGGCCGCGGACGCCGGTGAGCTGACCGACGTGCTCGTCAGCATCGGTGGCGGCGGGCTGATCGCGGGCGTCGCCGCGGCGCTGCGCGCGCTGCGTCCCGGGGTGCGGATCTGGGGCGTGGAGACCGAGGGCGCCCAGGCCATGTCCGAGGCGCTGGCGTCCGGCGGCCCGGTGCCGGTCGCCCTCTCCTCGATCGTGACGACGCTGAGCGCGCCGACGGTGTCGCAGCTGACGTACGACCATGTCCGGGCCCTCGTCCACGAGGTGCTCGTGGTGCCCGACCGGGAGGCCGTGCGAGGCTGCCTCGACCTCGCCGAGCACGCCAAGGTCTGGGCCGAGCCCGCGGCGGGCTGCCTGCTGCCGGCCGCCCGGCACGTCCGGGAGCGGATGGGCCCGGACGTCCGGCTCGGCCTGGTGGTGTGCGGCGGCAACGCGGCGGTCGCCGACGTCATGTCCTGGGCGGACCGGTTCGGACTGCGCTGACACGCGCCCCGGTCCCGGCCGTCGCGGTATGGGGAGATCCGGTCGGACAGCCGGGCATCTCCCGCGGATCAGGGGTACCAGAGGGGTCTACGTCCCGATGTCGTCCTCGGAGGGCCGAATTCGTGAACGCGTTGGTGCACAAGAGTCTGGTGGTGCAGTTGCAGGCGCACGGCACGGAGCGCTTCCCCGTGCTGGCGCACTTGGAGTACGACGCCGACGACCCGTTCGCCGTCACGGTCGTCTTCGCCCACGACGGGCGGGTGCTCGCCCGGTGGAAGGTGGACCGGGGCATGCTCGGCGAGGGGCTGACGAAGCCGGTCGGCGTCGGCGACGTCCGCTTCCGCCCCGTCGCGGACGGCCCGTCGGAGGAGCTGTGCATGGAGTTCTACGGCGACGCCCACGCCGACGGGGGCCGGCAGCACGCGGCGGTGTTCATGTGGGCGTCCGCCGTCGCGGCCTTCCTGAGGGAGACCCATGCCGTGGTGGCGCCGGGCGAGGAGGAGGCCGGTGTCGACGACTTCCTCGCGGAGGTGCTCGCGGGGAGCTGAGCCGGGGCCGCTCGTTCGGATCACGCCGGGCCGCGGGCCCTGGCACAGTGCCTCACCGGGTGGTGTGGCGGCGCCGGGTCCACAGGGGCAGCGCGAACCAGCACAGCAGATACCAGGCCACCACCCCGGCGACCAGCCAGGACACGAACCCGCCGTGCGTCGCCACCCTGAGGATCAGCAGCAGGGAGGAGGTCATGGTGGCGAGCAGCAGGAGGAGACCGACGAAGGTCAGCCGTGAGGCCCAGGCCACGGCCTGGGGCTTGACCCGGCGCCCGGAGACCAGGCGGTGCAGGGACACCGGGCCGGTGAGCGCGCCGGTCGTCGCGGCGCCGAGGACGACGGTGACGACGTAGATCACCTGGTCCGTGTGGCTCAGGTGGTCGTACTTCGGCTGGAACACGACGGTGAGCAGGAAGCCGAAGAGGATCTGCACACCCGTCTGGGCCACCCGCACCTCCTGGATGAGCTCCGCCCATCTGCGGTCGGCCCGCTCCTCCTCGGTCTCGTGGCGCCCCCAGCGCCCCGCGTCACCGCCTCCCGTCACCGCCATTCCGCCTCCCGGCTTCCGGCCCCCGGGGCCGGCCCGCGTCCCGGGCCGGCCCCTGTGTCATGCGGGTTCCCCGGCGAGCGGTCCCCGACCCGCCGCTACCAGCGGGTCTCCACCTCGTCCTTGATCCGGCGCTCGTAGAGGTCCCGGATCGCCGCGAGGGTCTCCTCGCCCAGCGGGGGCAGCTTCGCGGCGGCGGCGTTCGCGCGTGCCTGCTCCGGCGAGCGGGCGCCCGGGATGACCGTGGTGACGCCGGGCTGCTGGATGATCCAGCGCAGCGCGAGCTGGGCCGGGGTCCACCCCTCGGGGGCGAGCGCGGCGAACTCGGCCGCGGCCTCCACGCCCGTGGCGAAGTCGACGCCGGAGAAGGTCTCGCCCTGGTCGAAGGCCTCGCCGTGCCGGTTGAAGGTGCGGTGGTCGTCGGCGGCGAAGACGGTGTCCTTGGTGTACTTGCCCGACAGCAGCCCGGACGCGAGCGGGACCCGGGCGATGATGCCGACGCCCGCCTCCCGCGCCGCGGGCAGCACCTCGCGCAGCGGCTTCATGCGGAACGGGTTGAGGATGATCTGCACGCTCGCCACGTTCGGCCGGGCGATCGCCGTCAGCGCCTCGGCGCAGGTCTCCACGCTGACGCCGTAGGCGGCGATCCGCTCCTCCTCCACCAGGGTGTCCAGCGCGTCGAACACCGCGTCGCTGGAGTACACGGAGGTGGGCGGGCAGTGCAGCTGCACCAGGTCGATGCGGTCGACGCCCAGGTTGCGCCGCGAACGGTCGTTCCAGGCGCGGAAGTTGTCCAGGACGTAGTTCTCCGGAACCTGCTCGACGCGCCGGCCCATCTTGGTGGCGACCAGCACGTGGTGGTCCGGCCGGCTGCCGAGGAAGGTCGCGATGGCCGACTCGCTGCGCCCGTCGCCGTAGACGTCGGCCGTGTCGAAGAAGGTCACCCCCGACTCGGCGGCCGCCTCCAGTACGGAGACGGCTTCCTTGTCGTCCACGTCGCCCCAGTCGGCGCCCAGTTGCCAGGTGCCGAGCCCGACGACCGACGCGTGCTGGTGCGACCTGCCGAATTCACGTTCGTCCATGGCGACAGTCTGTCATCAGCCGTCAGCCCGCGCGGAGCGGGCCGCTCCGGGTGCTCACCCGGGCAGGGGCGCCGGCGGCGACCGCGGGGGCCGGCCCCCATACGTGCCGAACGGGCTATCCGGCGGCCGCCGTGCGGCACTCCGGGTGGCCCCAGCCCTGGTCGTTGCGGGCGATGGACTCGCCGGCCGCGTAGGAGCGGCCGCACGCGCAGCGGCCGGGGAACTTCGCCTTGATCGTGCGGGACGACGCGCCGCCGGCGCGCGGCCGCGCCGCCTTGGTCCCGTTCGCGCGGCGGCGCGGGGCGGCGGACGCGGGGGCGGTGGCCGGCGGCTCCGGCGAGCCGAGGGCGCTGCCCGCGGACTGCTGTGCGCTCGCCGCCTGGCTGGCCGCCCGGTCGGCGAAGTCGTTCAGCGGGTCGCCGTCGACCTGGTGGGCGGGTACGTAGCGGAAGTCGACCGAGCGGCCCTGGAGCAGCTCGTCGATCCGCACGACCAGTTCCCGGTTGGCGACCGGCTTGCCCGCGGCCGTCTTCCAGCCGTTGCGCTTCCAGCCGGGCAGCCAGGTGGTCACGGCCTTCATCGCGTACTGCGAGTCCATCCGCACCTCGAGCGGCACGTCCGCGTCGGTCGCCGTCAACAGCCGCTCCAGCGCGGTGAGTTCGGCGACGTTGTTGGTGGCGGTACCGAGCGCTCCCGCCTCCCAGCGGGCGGGGGTCCGGGCGTCGTCCGAGACGACCCACGCCCAGCCCGCCGGACCCGGATTTCCCTTCGACGCCCCGTCGCAGGCGGCCACCACACGTTCACGCATGGGCCCGATCATGCCACGCCGGCCGGGCCCTCCGGACCGCCGCCTAGGACACGTCCGCGGCCTGCGGCTTCTCCCCCTGCGTCGTGGTGATGTCGATCACCGAGAAGTTCGCACCCTGCGGATCGGTGAGCGCCGCGAACCGGCCGAAGGGGCTGTCGTGCGGGCCGAAGCGCAGCACGCCGCCCCGCCCGGTCGCGGCGGCGACCGCCTCGTCGCAGTTCGCGACGGTGAAGTAGACGTTGACGTACGACGGCACCTCGGGCGGGAAGTCCTCCGTCATCGTCATCCGGCCGAGGACGGTCTCGCCGCCCACGTCGAACAGCCGGAAGTCGATCGCCTCGTCCTGGAGCTGTTTGGCGGTGTAGCCGAAGACGGCGGAGAGGAAGGTGTCGGCCTTCGCGGGCTCGCGGGTGAAGACCTCCGCCCAGCAGTAGGCGCCGGGCACCGCGGTCGCCTCGAAGCCCTCGTGGGTGCCGCCCTGCCAGACACCGAACACGGCGCCGCTGGGCTCCCGGGCCAGGCACATGGTGCCGAAGTCGCCGACCTGCATGGGCTCCATCAGCACCTCGCCGCCCTTGTCGCGGATCCTGCGGACGGTGGCGGCGGCGTCCGGCGAGGCGAAGTACAGGCACCACTGCGACTGCCCCTCCTGCCCGGGCATGGGCGGTACGACGGCGGCCACCGCCTTGCCGTCCGCGTAGGCCTGGGTGTAGTTGCCGTACTCCGACGAGGACTCGCCGAAGGTCCAGCCGAGGACGTCGGCGTAGAAGCTCTTGGCCCCCTCGAGGTCGCTGAACATCGCATCGGCCCAGCAGGGGGTTCCCTCGGGTCGTACCGCCATGGCCGCCGCCCTCTCCCGTTCGGTGATGTGTCCCGCCTTCACGCTAGTGACTCCCGGGACCGGTCGCGCGCTGAGCGGGCTCGCCTGTTCCACACTGGGACGGACAGAGGTGTACCGGACAGGGGTGGACCGGGCGGCCTTCGGCGGACGGGGCGCGACATGGCGGACGGCGGAATGACGGACGGCACGATGCGGGCGTGGACGGTGACCGGGCCCCGGCCGGTGGAGGAGGGCCCTCTGCGGCTGACGGCGAAGCCGGTTCCCGTGCCGGGGGACGACGAGCTGCTGGTGCACGTGCGGGCGTGCGGCGTGTGCCGCACCGATCTGCACGTGACCGAGGGTGATCTGCCGGTGCACAGGGCCGGGATCACACCCGGCCACGAGGTCGTGGGCGTGGTCGCGGGTCGGGGGCGGGCGGTGAACGGCTTCGCGCCCGGCGACCGGGTGGGCGTGGCCTGGCTGCGCCGCACCGACGGCACCTGCGCGTACTGTCTGCGCGGTGCCGAGAACCTGTGCCCGGACTCCCGGTACACCGGCTGGGACGCCGACGGCGGCTACGCCGAATACACGACCGTCCCGGCCGCCTTCGCCTACCGGCTGCCCGGCGAGGTCGACGACGTCGCGCTCGCGCCCCTGCTCTGCGCGGGCATCATCGGCTACCGGGCGCTGCGCCGGGCCGCCCTGCCGCCCGGCGGGCGCCTAGGCCTGTACGGGTTCGGCGGCAGCGCCCACCTGTGCGCGCAGGTGGCACTCGCGGAGGGCGCCAGGGTGCACGTCATGACCCGCGGGGCGGCCGCGCGGCGACTCGCGCTGGAGCTGGGCGCGGCCTCGGCCCAGGACGCGTACGCGGTGCCGCCCGAGCCGCTGGACAGCGCGATCCTGTTCGCCCCCGTGGGCGATCTGGTGCCCGTGGCGCTGCGGGCCCTCGACCGCGGCGGTGTCCTGTCCGTGGCCGGCATCCACCTGAGCGACACACCGCCGCTGCGCTACGAGAGCGAGCTCTTCTACGAGAAGGAGCTGCGCAGCGTCACCTCGAACACACGCGAGGACGGCCGGGACTTCCTCGCCCTGGCCGCCCGGCACGGGGTGCGCGCCACCACGCACACCTATCCGCTCTCCCGGGCCCCGCAGGCACTGGAGGACCTCAAGGCCGGCCGCTTCGACGGGGCCGCGGTGCTGGTGAACGACCTGCCCTGACCGAGGGCCCGCACCTCGCGCCCGGCCCGTGCGCTGGATGTCGGGGCCGGTCCACTCCCCCGGATGGGTGGACCGGCCCCGTCGCCCGCCGTCACTCGCCCGCGTACGCCCTTTCCAGGGCGGCGATGTCGAGCTTGCGCATGGCGAGCATCGCCCGCGTGGTGCGGGCCGCCTTCTCGGCGTCGGGGTCGCCGATCATGTCGATGAGCCTGTCCGGGATCACCTGCCAGGAGACGCCGTACTTGTCCTTGAGCCAGCCGCAGGGGCCGGGCTCGCCGCCGTTCTCGGTGAGCTTGGTCCAGTAGTGGTCGATCTCCTCCTGGTTCTCGCAGTGGATCTGGAAGGAGATCGACTCGTTGAAGGTGAACTGGGGCCCGCCGTTCAGCGCCACGAACTTCTGGCCGTTGGCCACGAAGTCGACCGCGATCACCGATCCGGCCGGGCCGGGCCCGGCCTCGGTGTAGCGGCCGATCCGCCCGACGGCGGAGTTCTTGAAGATCGATACGTAGTGGTGGGCGGCTTCCTCGGCCTGGCCGTCGAACCAGAGACAGGTGGTGAATCCTTCGGTGGCCACGGGTTCCTCCTGGGGTGTGCGACGCGGTCATGTGTATCGACCCGCCCGCGTCGCGAAACTCATCGGCGGTTCCGGAAGAAGTCCGCGGCCGCTTCGGCGGGCCGGAACCAGTGCCGCGGCAGGCAACGGCCGCCGGTGAAGGAGCGGCGTCGGCACTAGCATCGCCCGCATGACGACGTCACCGCCCGCCGGCGGCATCCGGCCCTTCCGGCTCAGCGTCCCGCAGAGCGATCTGGACGACCTCCACGACCGCCTCGACCGCACCCGCTGGCCGGACGAGCTGCCGGGCGCGGGCTGGGACTACGGCGTTCCCGTCGACTACCTGCGCGAGCTCGTGCGGTACTGGCGGCACGAGTACGACTGGCGGGCGGCCGAGGCGCTGCTGAACCGGTGGCCGCAGTTCACGACCACGATCGACGGGGCGGACGTGCACTTCGTCCACGTCCGCTCCCCGGAGCCGGACGCCACCGCGCTGGTGGTCACGCACGGCTGGCCGGGCTCGATCGTCGAGTTCCTCGACATCGTGGGCCCGCTCACGGACCCGGCCGCCCACGGCGGCGACCCGGCCGACGCCTTCCACGTCGTGCTGCCGACCATTCCGGGCTTCGGACTGTCCGGGCCCACCACCGAGCGGGGCTGGGAGGCCGGACGGGTCGCCGACGCGTGGGCCGAGCTGATGCGGCGGCTCGGCTACGAGCGGTTCGGCGCGCAGGGCGGCGACTGGGGCGCGATGATCTCGCGCGAGCTGGGCCGCGCCCACCCCGGCCGGGTGATCGGCGTGCACCTGAATCTGCTGCCGGGCGCGCAGCAGTCCACCGAACCGACCGGGGAGGAGCTGGCCGGGCTCGGCTCGGAGGAGCGGGAGCGGACGCTCGCGTCGTGGCGGCGCTGGGAGGCCTGGCAGCGGGAGGGCACCGGCTACGCGATCCTGCACGCGACCCGCCCGCAGACCCTGGCGTACGCGCTGACCGACTCGCCGGTCGGCCAACTCGCCTGGATCGTCGAGAAGTTCCGCGAGTGGACGGACTCCGAGGAGCTGCCCGAGGAGGCCGTCGACCGGGACCGGCTGCTCACCGACGTGATGCTGTACTGGCTGACCGGGACGGCCGGTTCGTCCGCGCGGATCTACTACGAGCGGGCGCACGCCTCCGGCCGCGCCGCCGCGCCCGCCGAGCCGTCGACCGCGCCGACCGCGCTCGCCGTCTTCCCGGCCGAGCTGCAACTGCCGTTGCGGCACCGGGCGGAGCGCACCGAGAACATCGTGCGGTGGACGCGGTTCGACCGGGGCGGGCACTTCGCGGCGATGGAGGAGCCGGACCTGCTGGTCGCGGATGTGCGCGCGTTCTTCCGGCAGTTGCGCGAGAAGGGCTGACCGGCCGCTCTGCCGGTGGCGAATCTGCCACGGGCAGAGAAACCGCACGCGGCGACGGCTCCGGGCCGACAGTGGGGTCGACGGCATCCGTGCCACGACAAGGAGATCCGATGACCCCACCGACCGCGCTGCTCTCACCCGGCGCGCTCGCGCCGCGCGCCGAGGAGCACGACACCCCGCCCAGCCGGTTCGACGACGACCTCGCGGCCGGGCTGCTCGCCCAGCGGATCGTGTTCCTGGGCACCCAGGTCGACGAGGTGTCGGCCAACCGGGTGTGCGCCCAGCTGCTGCTGTTGTCGGCCGAGGACCCGCACACCGACATCGCCCTGTACATCAACAGCCCCGGCGGATCCGTCACCGCCGGGCTGGCCGTCTACGACACGATGCGGCTCATCCCGAACGACGTGTCGACACTGGCGATGGGATTCGCCGCCAGCATGGGCCAGTTCCTGCTCGCGGTGGGCGCGCGCGGCAAGCGGTTCGCGCTGCCGAACGCGCGGATCATGATGCACCAGCCGTCGGCGGGCATCGGCGGCACCACCGCGGACATCGAGATCCAGGCGGAGAACCTGGAGCACACCAAGCGGACCATCGAGCGGATCACCGCCGAGCACACCGGGCAGAGCGAGGAGACGATCTCGCGGGACGGCGACCGGGACCGCTGGTTCACCGCCGAACAGGCCAGGGAGTACGGGATGGTGGACCGGGTGGTGGAGTCGCTCGCCGACATCCGCCCGGCCAACTCGCGCCGACGGATGGGGTTGTGACATGGGGTCGTACACGGTTCCGTACGTGGTCGAGCGGACCGCGCAGGGTGAGCGGTCCTACGACGTGTTCAGCAGGCTGCTGAACGAACGCATCGTCTTCCTCGGCACCGAGATCGACGACGGTGTCGCGGGCGTCGTCATCGCCCAGCTGCTCCACCTGGAGTCGGCGGCCCCGGACCAGGAGATCGCGATCTACCTCAACTCGCCCGGAGGATCGTTCACTTCGCTGATGGCCATCTACGACACGATGACGTTCGTGCAGGCGCCGATCTCCACGTTCTGCGTGGGGCAGGCGGCCTCGACCGCGGCGGTGCTGCTGGCGGGCGGGGACCCGGGGCGGCGGTTCGTACTGGAACACGCCCGGGTGCTGCTGGGGCAGCCGGCCACCGGCGGCCGGCAGGGCACGGTCTCCGATCTGGCGCTCCAGGCCAGGGAGATGAGCCGGATCCGCTCCCAGGTCGAGGAGGTGCTGTCCCGGCACACCGGTCACGACGCGGCGACTCTGCGCGCGGACATGGACCGCGACAAGGTGTTCACCGCCGAGGAGGCGGTGGCGTACGGGCTGGCCGACGAGGTGCTGAGCCGGCGCCTCGCACGGGTCTGACCCGCGCGGGCAGGCGCCTCGCACGGGTCTGACCCGCGCGGGCAGGCATCTCGCACGGGTCCGGCTCGCGACTCCGAGGCGCCCGCCCGGGTGCGGCCGTCAGGCGGCCAGGCACAGTCCGTCGTGACGGGGGGCGGACGGGCCGCGGCCGCGCACGGCGCCGCTTCGCGCGGTCCGCGCCAGCTCGTCCTGGGCGAGTGAGAGCAGGTCGCCGAGGCCGAAGCCGAGCGCCTGCGCCGCGGCCGCGAGGACCTCCGAGGAGGCCTCCTTGCGGCCGCGCTCGATCTCCGACAGATACGGCATCGAGATCCGCGCCGCGTCCGCGACGTCCTTGAGTGTGCGCTCCTGCGCCCGCCGCTCGCGGCGCAGGACGTCGCCGACGAGATCGCGCCAGAGAGGTTCCCTGGGCGCGGCCGCCGGGGCGCTGCCCTGGGCGGGACGTCCGGATGCCGGACGGGACGGCCCCGGGCGCGCGGCCGGCGGGCGCAGGGGGATGACACGGGCTTGGTTCGGCGCTCGTTCGCTCATCCCCTCAGCGTAGAAGTCCCGGACACGGGCGGAGGGGAGGGAGGTTGCGCCCTGGGTGAATTCGCGGCCAGAACTCCCACCTCGTACCGGCGAATTCGCGCCGCCCGGCACACGAAGGGCATGCGCCGGGTCACTCCGGGTATCCGCAGCTCCAACGGCCCGGCAGGCAGGGAGCGGAGCACGACCCCCGAGGCCGGCGGCGCGCATACATTCCGGCGGGCCGGGTACCCGGGGGTCGCGCAACCGCTCGGTGCCGCCGGCGCCGGAACAGACGTACGCAGGCCGACGAGGCAGAGGGCGAGCCGTGACTTACGTGGGAGAGGCGATGGACACCACCGTGATCCGGTCCGGGGCAGCGGTCGAGCAGACCCAGCAGGCCGTGACGGGTGGCGAACCGCTGCCGGGGGTGGCGGATCCGCGGTCGGTCGCTCCGCGTGACGCGCGCGAGCTGTCCCGCCACTTCTTCCGGCGTCTGACGGAACTCGACGAGGGCACGCACGAGTACCAGTACGCCCGCAACACGCTCATCGAGATGAACATGTCGCTGGTGCGGTTCGCGGCCGGCCGGTTCCGCAACCGCGGCGACGACATGGAGGACATCGTCCAGACCGGGATGATTGGCCTGATCAAGGCCATCGACCGGTTCGAGCTGTCGCGCGAGGTGGAGTTCACCTCCTTCGCCCTGCCCTACATCGTCGGCGAGATCAAGCGGTTCTTCCGCGACACCACGTGGGCGGTGCACGTGCCGCGGCGGCTTCAGGAGCTGCGGGTGGAACTGGCCCGGGCGCGCGAGGAGCTGTCCAGCCGCCTGGACCGTGACCCGACGGTGGGCGAACTCGCCACGCTCATGAACATCTCCGAGGACCAGGTGGTCGAGGCCCAGATCGCCTCCAACGGCTACAACTCCGCGTCGCTGGACGCCGCTCTCACCGGTGAAGGACCCGAGGACGGCGAGGCGGTGCTCGCCGACTTCATCGGCGTGGAGGAGGACGGGATCAGGCTGGTCGAGGACTTCCACTCCCTCGCGCCGCTGGTGGCCGGGCTCAGTGAACGCGACCGGCAGATCATCCATCTGCGGTTCGTGGAGGAGGCCACCCAGGCGGAGATCGGCGAACGGCTCGGCTGCTCGCAGATGCACGTGTCCCGGCTGATCAAGCGGATCATCACCCAGTTGCGCCAGGGCATGCTCGGCGAACTGGGCTGCGCCTGACGCCTCCTGCCGTACCCCCGCCAGACCCCGGGGGCCGCCCGCGCGGGCCGCGCGCCGGTCACTCGCCGCCGAGTTCGACCAGCGCGCGGACCCGCTTGCCCACCGGGACGCGTTCCACGGTCACTTCCCGCGCCAGCGCGTGCACGATCTCCAGGCCGTGCCGGCCCACGCGCCGCGGATCCCGAGGGAAGCGCCGGGGCAGTACGGCGCTGCTGTCGTACACGCACACGTTCACCGCGCTGTCCGTACCCTCCAGTTCCAGGATGTACGGCCCGTCGCTGTGCCGGTCGGCGTTGGTGACCAGTTCGCTGACCACCAGCAGGAGCGCGTCGCCGCAACGGCGGCCGATCTCGGCGCACCACTCGGTCCTGAGCTGGTCCAGGAAGTGCGCGGCGAAGGAACGCGCCTCGGCGATGCAACCCGGTTCGCCGGTGTAGTGCGTCGCCCGCCGGAGCGGTTCCACGGGAACGTCGAAGCCAGTCGCTATCACTGCCCCGTCCAGTTGGTCGGTCATGCGTGTCTCTCTCGGAAGCCGGCCAGGCCGGACACTGCTGCATGTGTGCTGTTACCCCGAGCCGCGCCCGGCAGTCCCCGCCCGCCGGCCGACGCGGACGGACCTTCCGGCAGGCGCGGCGCCGGGGCCCTGCATAGCGTTGCGGTGTGAGCCCCGTGAGCCCCCCGGTCCCGTCCGCGGCCCGCCACGGCTGGGCACAGGCCCTGGCCACAGTACTGGCCGCGGTGGCGGGCATGGGTGTGGTCGCCGCGCTCGGGCTGTGGGCGGCCGGCGCGGCGGGCCTCCCCGACAACGCCTTCCCCCGGGTGGTCGCCGCGACCCTGGTGACGGCGGTCGGCGGCAGCGTGGAGCTGTCGGGCGACGCGGGCGACCTCGCCCGGACCCACGCGGGCATCACGGTGATGCCGCTGTCGGTCACGCTAGCCGGCGCGCTCGTCTTCGCCGCGGGCTTTCTGCGTCCGCTGCGCCACCGTGCGGTGGCCGGGACGCGGGAACTGGCTGGGTGGGCCGCCCGGATCGCCCTCCTGTGGCTGCTCGCGCTGATCGGTCTGGCGCTGGGCGCCCGGCAGACCTTCGCCATCGACCTGGGCGACGGGGTGCTCGGCGTCATCGGCGGCCTGTTCGGCGCCGCGCCGGAGGTCGGCTTCGCCGCGCGGGAGACGCCGACCGTGGTCTTCGGGCTGCTGTGGCTGGCGGGCGTGCTGGTGCTGGCCCTGCTGGTGGCACCCGGGGCACCGTTGCCTTCGCGGCTGCTGCGATGGCGGGAGTCGGTGCGTCCGGCGGCGTACGCCATGGTGGCCCTGCTGCTCGCGTGCGTGGCCGTGGGACTGGTCGTCGCACTCGTGACGGCGGGCACCCGCGGGCGCCCTGCGGAGCACTTCGCCGTGATCCTGCTCGGGCTGCCGAACGTGGTCTGGCCGGTGTTCACCATCGGCCTGGGGGCCACCTGGGACGGCCGGGTGGACGGCCCGTTCGGACTGCCGATGCCGCACCTGCTCGACGAGGTGCTGCGCACCCCGGACGTCTCCACGCTCAACCTGGGCACGCTCGCCGAGCACGACGGGCGGGTGTGGTGGCTGGTGGCCGTGGACGCGGTGCTGCTGCTGGGTGCCGCGTTCCTGATGGCGGCGCGTTCCCCGGCCGGGACGCCGGCCTGGCGGCACGCCCTGCGCATGGCCGTCGCCCTGGTGCTGACGGTCCTGACGATCTGTGTCGTGGGCCGGATCTCCGCGCACTACGGTCTGTCGCTCCTCGGCATCGGCGAGGTGGGCGGCAACCTCTCCGGAGAGCTGCTGCTGCGTCCCCGGTTCTGGAGCGCGCTGGGTCTCGCCGCCCTGTGGGGTCTGGTCACGGGCTTCCTGGGGGCTCTGCCGGCGCACCGGTCACGTCACCGGGCGGTCAGACCATCGGCATGACGAGCGCGGGCAGGGTCCGGTGCATGCGCAGGGCGTCCACCGACTCGGCGAGCAGTTCGTACTCCGTGGTCTCGTCACTGGCGGCGATCCGCACCAGCCTTCCCTCGGTCAACTCCTCGGCCGCGATCTCCTGTTGAGTCACGTCGGCGCACCAGGCCCGCAGGATGCCGGGGACGTCGGGCACGGACTCCGGCACCGGGACCAGAGCGCCCGGCGGGACATGGGGGGTGTCGGGGCCGGGGTCGAGCCGCTCGGCGATCCAGGAGGCGCGGTCGCGCAGCCACCACAGGGCCAGGGCCAGGGTGGGCGCCCGGTAGGTGCCGAGCGGTACGCCGATGCGGCGGCCGTCGCACACCCCGTACGCGGTGACGTGGCACAGGAATTCGTCGTGCACTGCTCCTCCCCCGTAGCGTCGCCGGCCCGGCCGGCCGGCCCGCCTCGCCCTGCGTACGGCTTTTATGCGGTGAAGTGCCCCTGAATTCGAGTATGTTCACTACTGAACCACTGTCACCACGACTTTCCAGCCAGTCTCCTGGCATATTCATCACGCCAGGTGGCCGAAAGCGCGACAGTCCGTGACCGCGCGGGCATGACCCGCGCGGTAATCGACCCCGGCGGCACCCGCGCGGCAGGGTGGTCCCATCGGGTCGCCGATCACCGGGACCCGGGCTCCGACCAGCGTTCACGACCTCGATGGAGGCTGATTCAGCATGTCCGCACAGTCCGACCGGTACACGATCGCCGTCACCCGCTACTTCGAGGCCTGGAACGCGCCGGACGCCCAGGCCCGGGCGAAGGCGGTGGCCGACGCCTGGACCCCGGACGGCAGCTACACCGATCCTCTGGCCGACGCCGGCGGCCACGAGGAGATCACCGCCGTCATCACCGCCGCCCGCGAGCAGTTCCCCGGGTTCGCCTTCCGGCTCACCTGCGCCGTCGACGGGCACCACGACACGGCGCGCTTCACCTGGGAGCTGGTGAGCGGGGCCGGGGGTACCCCCTCCGGGGGAGGCTCCGCGCCGGTCGCCGGGTCCGACGTGGTCACCCTGGACGGCGACGGCAGGATCCGGACCGTCCTCGGCTTCCTCGACCGGGTGCCCGCCGGGGCATGAGGCGACCGGGTGCCCGCCGGGGCATGAGGGCCGGCCCCGACGGAGCGTCCGCCGGGGCCGGTACGAGCGCGCGTCCGGCCCGTGTCGTGGGCCGGAGGTGTCCTGGGCCCTGTCGTCAAACTCCCGCCTGCCACGCGACGCCTGGCACGCCCTCCCCCAAGCTCTTCGAGCAGGGGGGACCCCCAGCCGCGTTGCCGAACCGCCCGCGCGGCCCGCCCGTCGGGCGGACGACGGGAACGTGACGACAGGACCTACGGCGCGACGACCGCGTCGATGCGCGCCAGCTCCTCCGCGTCGAAGTGCAGGGACCGCGTCGCGGCGACGCTGTCCTCCAGCTGCCGCGGGCTGCTCGCGCCGACCAGGGCCGAGGTGACCCGTCCGCCGCGCAGCACCCAGGCCAGCGCCATCTGCGCCAGGGACTGCCCACGGGACTTGGCGATCTCGTCCAGCGCGCGCAGCCTGCCCACCAGCTCGCCGGTCAGCGCGGCGGAGTCGAGGAAGGGGCTGTCGCTCGCCGCCCGGGAGTCCTCGGGGATGCCGTCGAGGTAACGGGCGGTGAGCAGGCCCTGCTCCAGCGGGGAGTAGGCGATGGAGCCGACCTGAAGCTCGTCCAGGGCGTCCAGGAGGCCCTCGTGCTCGGGGCGCCGGTCCAGCATCGAGTAGCGGGTCTGGTGGATCAGCAGCGGGGTGCCCAGTTCGCCCAGGATCCGGGCGGCCTCACGGGTCTGCTCCGGGGAGTAGTTGGAGACGCCGACGTAGAGCGCCTTGCCCTGCTGGACCGCCGAGTGCAGGGCACCCATGGTCTCCTCCAGCGGGGTGTCCGGGTCGGGGCGGTGCGAGTAGAAGATGTCGACGTACTCCAGGCCCATCCGCTTCAGGCTCTGGTCGAGCGAGGACAGCAGGTACTTGCGGGAACCCCATTCGCCGTACGGGCCGGGCCACATCAGGTAGCCGGCCTTGGTGGAGATCACCAACTCGTCGCGGTACGGCGTGAAGTCGGCGCGGAGCGCGTCGCCGAGGGCGGACTCGGCGGCGCCGGGCGGCGGGCCGTAGTTGTTGGCCAGGTCGAAGTGGGTGACGCCGAGGTCGAAGGCGCGGCGCAGGATGGCGCGCTGGGTGTCGACCGGGCGGTCCGGGCCGAAGTTGTGCCACAGGCCGAGCGACAGCGCGGGGAGCTTCAGGCCACTGCGTCCGGTGCGCCGGTAGGGCATGTCCGCGTAGCGGTCGGGGTGGGCGGTGAACAACGCGACTCCATCAGGGTTGGCACGGGGGTGAACGGTTCCGGCGGAACCGGTGTCCCCACTCTCGCGCGCCCCATGGGCAGCGGTCCAACAGGAGAATCCGATGGGATTCAACGGTTAGGCTGCTCAATCATGGAACTGCGTCATCTCCAGCACTTCGTCGCGGTCGCCGAGGACCGGCACTTCACACGGGCGGCGGAACGCCTGATGGTCTCCCAGTCGGGGCTCTCGGCGTCGATCCGGGCGCTGGAGCGGGAGTTGCAGACCTCCCTGTTCGTGCGCACCACGCGCCGGGTGACGCTCACGGAGGCCGGGCGCGCGCTGCTCGGCGAGGCGCAGCGGATCCTGACGCAGGTGCGGGCGGCGCACGAGGCGGTGGCGGCGGTGCAGGGCGTGCTGCGCGGCACGCTCTCGCTGGGCACCGAGCAGTGCATCGCCGGGGTGCATGTGGCCGGGCTGCTCGCCGCGTTCCGGCGGCGGCATCCGGATGTGGAGATACGGCTGCGGCAGACGGGTTCGGGCGCGCTGGCGGAGGAGGTCGCGGCCGGCCGGCTCGACCTGGCGTTCGCCTACCGGACCCGCGCGGACACCGACCAGTTGCGCTCGGTGTCCCTGGCCGGCGAGCCGATGACGGTGCTGTGCCACCCGGGTCACCGTCTCGCGTCGGCCGAGGCCGTCCTGACGCCGCGGGACCTGGACGGCGAGGTCTTCGTCGACTTCCACCCGGACTGGGGGCCGCGCCGGACCACCGACGCCGCCTTCGCCGCCGCGGGCGTCCGGCGCACGGTGGCCCTGGAGGTCAACGACGTGCACAGCCTGCTCGACCTGGTCGACGAGAACCTGGGCATCGCCGTCGTCCCCCGGCACTTCCGGCACAAGCGGCCCTCGCTCACCGCGCTGCCGCTCAAGGGCGCCGCGGAGACGGAGTACGAGACCGTCGCCCTGCTGCCGTCCGAACAGGCCACCAGCCCGGCGGCCCGCGCCCTGATCACCCTGCTCGGGCCGGAAGAGCCCGGCACCGTCTGACGGAGTCCGGGTTCCGGGCGCGGGACGGGGAGCGATGCGCCAAGGTGGACGTATGCACGCGAAGGACATCCTCATCGAGGGCTACGGCCGCATCCGCGAAGAGGTCCATGCCGTCGTCGACGGCCTGCCGGCCGCGTGGCTCAACGCCCGTCCCGCCTCCGACGCCAACTCCGTGACCTGGCTCGTCTGGCACCTCACGCGCGTGCAGGACGACCATGTCGCCGACGCCTTCGGTCTCGACCAGGTGTGGCTGGCGCGGGACTGGCAGAAGCACTTCGGCCTCCCCCTGAACCGCCGCGACACCGGCTACGGGCACAGTCCGGCGCAGGTCGCGGAGGTCCGGGTCGACTCCGGTGAGCTGCTGACCGGCTACTACGACGCCGTGCACGAGCAGACCCTGACGGCCCTGCGCCAACTCACCGCCAAGGATCTGGAAAGCGTCGTCGACGAGGGCTGGGACCCCCCGGTCACGCTGGGCGTGCGCCTGGTCAGCGTCCTGTCCGACGATCTCCAGCACGCCGGACAGGCCGCCTACGTCAGGGGGCTGCTTCAGAGCGCGGACTCGTAGCCCGGCAGCACCACGTCGCGGATCAGGCTCACCCGCTCGTCGAAGGGGATGAACGCGCTCTTGACGGCGTTGACCGTGACCGTGCGCAGGTCCTCGACCGTCCAGCCCGCCTGCTCGACCAGCAGGGACATCTCGCGGGTCATCGTCGTGCCGGACACCAGGCGGTTGTCGGTGTTGAGGGTGACCCGGAAGCCGAGGTCCTTCAGCTCCGTGATGGGGTGCTCGGCGATCGAGGTGGCCGCGCCGGTCTGGAGGTTGGAGGTGGGGCACATCTCCAGGGCGATCCGGCGGTCGCGCACCCAGCCGGCCAGCCGGCCCAGCTTGCCGTCGACGATGTCCTCGGTGATGCGCACGCCGTGCCCGATGCGCAGGGCGCCGCACACCTGGAGGGCCTGGTGGATGCTGGGCAGGCCGTGCGCCTCGCCGGCGTGGATGGTGAACGGCACGCTCTCGCGGCGCAGATGCTCGAACGCGTCCAGGTGGTCGGCGGGCGGGAAGCCGTCCTCGGCGCCGGCGATGTCGAAGCCGACGACACCGGCGTCGCGGTGGGCGACCGCCAGGTCGGCGATCTCACGGGTGCGGTCGAACATCCGCATGCCGCACAGCAGGGTGCCGACCCGGACGGGCGTGCCCTGGGCCGCCGCCTTGGCCATGCCCGCCGCGAGGCCCTCCTGGACGGTCTCCACGACCTCGGAGAGGGTCAGCCCGCCGTTGACCATCAGTTCGGGGGCGTAGCGGACCTCGCCGTAGACGACGCCGTCCTCGGCCAGGTCCAGGACGTACTCCTCGGCGGTGCGCAGCAGGCCCTCGCGGGTCTGCATCACGGCGAGGGTGTGCTCGAAGGTGGCTATGTAGCGGACCAGGTCGCCGGAGTTGGCCGCGTCGTAGTACCAGGCGGCGAGCTCGGCGGGGTCGTTGGTGGGCAGGGTGTGGCCGACCGCGTCCGCGAGTTCGACGACGGTGGCGGGGCGCAGGCCGCCGTCGAGGTGGTCGTGCAGCACGGCCTTGGGGAGCCGGCGGAGGGTGTCGGTGTCGATGCGGGGCGCGGTCATGGGGCGTTTCCTAGGGCAGTCGAGCGGTGGTGGTGGTGGTCGGCGGGTCAGTCGGCGTCGGGGGCGGGCTGGAGCAGGTCCCAGCGGTTGCCGTACAGGTCCTCGAAGACGGCGACCGTGCCGTACGGCTCCCGGCGCGGCTCCTCCAGGAAGGTCACGCCCGCCGCCCGCATCCGGGCGTGGTCGCGGGCGAAGTCGCCGGTGTGCAGGAAGAACCCGACGCGCCCGCCGGTCTGGTCGCCCACCCGGGCGCGCTGGGGTCCGGTCCGGGCGCGGGCCAGCAGCAGGGCGGTCCCGGTCCCGTCGCCGGGTTCGACGACGACCCAGCGGGAGCCGTCCGGGCGCGGGGCGTCCTCGGCGAGACGGAAGCCGAGCGCTCCGGTGTAGAAGCGGATCGCCTCGTCGTAGTCGTCGACGACGAGGGTGATCAGGGCGATGCGTCTCATCGGAGCCTTTCGGAGCGGGCGATCGTCGGGTGAGGTTATACGTAAAACTTCTTGGGCGCCAGTCATCCCGGGCTTCGGTCGGCAGGGGTTGTGAACTGCTGGCGTTTGACAGTGGCTGGGCGTGTTCTGGTGCATATGAGTGTGCGTGGCGTGCGTGAAGGCGCGCGGTCTTTGGATGCGACCGGGAGTTCTGGTTTCGAATGCGTGACCTTTGACCGGGGGTGGTCGTTGGGTGCGGTGACGGGTTCGTCGGCATCGGGTGGGGGGGTGGGCGGGCTGCGCGAGGTGGCGGCGCCGTTCGTGGTGCCCGGCCCGTCCGGGGTGGCGATCCGCTCCAGCCTCAAGGCCCTGACCGGGCAGGACGAGACGGTCCTGCGCCAGGTCGGCGCTCTGCTCGGCTCGCTGGCCTCCCGCGACCTGAAGGCGCGCTGCGCGGCGGGGTCGGCCCATGACGGTGAGCAGTGGGCGCGGCGCAAGCGGGCGTTGACCGGCGTGTCGTCTTCGCGGTGGGCGGGCAGTATCACCAAGTCCTCGCACGATCCGGGCTTTGGCCCGGCGCGGTCAGCTCGCCCACATTCAAGGTCTGCGGGCAGGCGTCGAGACGATCAGGCACCGGCTCGCACAGCCCATCGGGGCCAAGGGTGTCAAGGGGGCGCCGGGCGGTTACCGCTCCCGGCAGGAGCGGTTTGCCAAGTCCCGGCGGCTGCGCGTGCTTGAGGACCGGCTGGAGCAGGTACGGGCCGACTGGCAGGTACGGGCCGACTGGGAGGCCGGACGGGTGCGGGTGGTGCGCGGCGGCAAGAAGCTGCTCCGCACCCGGCACCACCTCCAGGCCGCCGGGCTGACCGAGGCGCAGTGGCGGCCGCGATGGGAGGCCGAGAGGTGGTTCCTGCAGGCCGAGGGTGAGTCCGGCAAGCGGTACGGCAACGAAACGATCCGCATCACCCCCGGCGGTGAGGTGAGCATCCGGCTTCCGGCGCCGCTGGCCGGGCTGGCCAACGCGCCGCACGGCCGGTACGTGCTCGCCTGCCGGGCCGTCTTCCGCCACCGCGGTGAGCAGTGGGCCGACCGCATCGCCGTGAACCGGGCAGTGGCCTACCGCATCCACTACGACACCGACCGTAACCGCTGGTACGTGACCGCTTGCTGGCCGAACTCGCCGGTCAGGACTGTGCCCTTGGAGACTGCTCGTGCGGGTGGGCTGGTCGGGGTGGACATGAACGCCGACCACCTGGCCGCCTGGCGCCTGGATGAGCACGGCAACCCCGTCGGCGAACCCCGCCGCTTCGACTACCAGCTGGACGGCACCGCACACCACCGCGACGCACAGGTGCGCCATGCGCTGATTCGTCTGCTGCACTGGACGGCGCGGCGCGGTCTGGCCCTTGCGGTCGAGGACCTGGACTTCGCCGCCGAGAAGACCCGGGAGAAGCACGGACGCCGCAAACGGTTCCGCAAACTGATCTCCGGGATGCCCACCGCCCACCTGCGGGCGCGGCTGGTGTCGATGGCGGCCGAGCTGGGCGTCACGGTCGTCGCCGTCGACCCGGCCTACACCAGCCGCTGGGGCGCCCAGCACTGGCAAAGGCCCCTGACCACCACAACGCGCAAGACCACGCGGCACGACGCTGCCGCCGTGGCGATCGGACGACGCGCCCTGGGACACCCGATCAGGCGTCGGACGGCACCGCCCCCACTGCACCGGAGCGATGCGGTGGGGCATCGGACCGCCCTGGCCGTATCGGGCAGCCCGGGGCGTGAGGGGCCCCGCCCCCGCATTCCCGGACCACGGACAGGATCCGCCGGCGCCGGACGCGGAGCGAAAGCGGGCGACCAGTGTGCCCACAACCGTTCGGGGCACATGGCTGAGCACGAGTCCTGGCACCAGGACTCACTCCCGCTCAGTCTCTAGGAACGGTTCAGCGGGAGGTGTCGCCCTGGGCGACCTCGACCCGGTGATGGAAGTCGATCATGCCGGTCGCCGAGGCGGCGAAGGAGACCGCGGCGCAGGCCATCAGCAGCGCGGCGATCCGGGTCGCGGCGCGGCGCGTGACGTGCGGGGCGGCCAGGAGGGCCTTGACGCGGTGCGGGACCGGGCCGGAGGTGGCGGCGGGCGCGAACTCCGGGCGCACGGAGCGGGCGTCCTGGCCTGCCAGGGCGGCGCGCGCGATGGCGCGGGCGGTCAGCCGGCGGTCTCCGACGGCCGCGGCCGCGGCCTCGTCGGCGGCGCGCTCGGCCGCGAGGCGGATCGCCCCGCGGACGCGTCGCAGCGCGGGATGGCAGTGGGCGGCGAGCTCGGCGGCGGCCAGGAAGTAGTGGTGCCCGCCCCGGTTGTGGGCCCGCTCGTGGGCGAACAGCGCCTCGCGCTCGGCCGCGTCGAGGGTGCGGAGCATCGCGGTGGTGACGACGATGCGGTGCGGGCGGCCGGGCAGCGCGTAGGCGTCCGGGTGCGGGGAGTCCACCACGCACAGATCGCCCGCGGCGGGCCTTCGGCCGGCCTCCGTGTGCGCGCTGCGGAAGGCGCGGAACTCCCTGAGCGCGGCGCGCCCGAGCGTCCACGCGCATACGGCGAGCACCCCGACGGAGATCGCGGCCGCCGGGACGACCACCAGGTCGGAGGCGGTGGGCAGTGGGTGGACGAGTTCGCCCAGCGCCGCGACGAGGGGCAGCTTGAGCAGGCCGGTGAGGACGAAGGCGCCGAGCGCGGCGAGGGAGCAGCCGGCGAGCACGACCGCGAAGAGGGTGATCATCCACAGCGCGGTGACGGGGGCGAGGCGGTCGAGCGCGCGCCGGGCCAGCGCCGGCGCGGCGAACGGCAGCAGCAGGGGCAGGAGCAGGAGCAGGGCCGCGGTCATCGCTCACCTGGTTCGAGCAGGTCGCGCAGGACGCGCTCGTCGTCGGGGCTGAGCTGGGCGACGAAGCGGGCGAGGACCGTCTCGCGGTCGGTGTCGCGGTCGAGCTCGGTGTGCATGCGGCGGGCGGTCAGCCCGTGCGCGTCCTGGACCGGGTAGTAGGCGTACCCGCGCCCCTGGCGGCGGCGCTCGACCACGCCCTTGTCGTGCAGCCGGGTCAGGATGGTGGTGACCGTGGTGCGGGCCAGGCCGGCGCCGAGGCCCAGCTGGACCTGGCCGGGGGTCCGGGGCGCGCCGGCCGCCCACAGGACGGCCATGACGCTGGCTTCGAGCTCGCCGGCCGGCCTGCGTTCGTCCTTGTCGTCGTCGGTCATGGGTACTTCCTCACCCCGTCGTCGCCCACAGTCGTAGATCGTCTACATGATTGTAGTCAGTCTGGCGCCGTGATCCGCTCGCGGCCTCGCCGCCCGCCCATTATGGAAGGAGCCGCCGGGAACGGCCGCGGGGATGCGCGCACCCGCCCTGGTGCGCTCCGGCAGCCCGCCGCGCGACCGGACCGCCGGCACCAGCGTACGAAAGGGGGCGAACCAGACGTGAACGGCGGGCGGAATCGGCACGGCGAACGCGGTAAGGATCCGGGGAGGCCCTCCGTCACCGCCGGCGGGGCGCCGATCCACACCCCGGCAAGGAGTTGAGCGCAATGTCCGAGCGGCCCAGGCCCGCCGAGACGCCGGCCCGGCAGAACGTCACCTTCCCGAGCGCGGGAGCCACCGCGCACGGCTACCTCGCGCTGCCCCCGTCGGGAAGCGGTCCGGGCGTCCTCGTCATCCAGGAGTGGTGGGGGCTGACGGACCACATCGCCGACGTGGCCGACCGGCTCGCCGCCGAAGGCTTCGTCGCCCTGGCGCCCGACCTGTACGGCGGCAGCGTGGCGCACGACGCCGACGAGGCCCTGCGGATGATGAAGGCCCTGCCGGTCTCCCGCGGTGTCGAACTGCTCTCCGGCGCCGTCGGCCACCTGCTGTCCCTGCCCGAGGTCACCTCCGGCACGGTCGGCGCGGTCGGCTTCTGCATGGGCGGCGGGTTCGTGCTGTACCTCGCGGCGGTCGAGCCGCGGGTGAGCGCGGCCGTGCCGTTCTACGGCGTCGTCCGCGGCGAGCTGCCCGACTTCTCCGGGCTGCGCGCCCAGCTCCTCGGCCACTACGGGGAGCAGGACCGGAGTATCCCGCCGGAGCAGGTCGAGGAGCTGGGCGAGACGATCCGGCGGCAGTCGGGCGTCACCGCGGACTTCCGCATGTACCCGGCCGGCCACGCCTTCTTCAACGACCGCCGCCCCTGCCACGAGCCAGGATCGGCGGACCGCGCCTGGCAGAGCACCGTGGCGTTCCTGCACCGGCAGCTGGACTGACCGGGACCGGATCGCGGCCGGGGCCGGCGGGCGCGGGAGAACGCTCAGTCGGTCCCGGCGTGCAGCGCGTCGAGACGGGCCATCTCCTCGTCGGTGAGGCGGAGGGCGCCCGCGGCCACGTTCTCCACGAGGTGGTCGGGGTTGCCGGTGCCGGGGATGGCCAGCACGTGCGGGCCCTGCTGGAGGGTCCAGGCGATCCGGACCTGCGCGGGTGTCGCCTCGTGGGCCTTCGCGACGGCCGCGACCTCCTCGTCGTGCGCACCGTCCGCCGCCCCCTGGGAGCCGCCCTCGCCCGCGATGGCGAAGAACGGCACGAAGGCGATGCCCTCCTCGCCGCAGACCCGCAGCAGTTCGTCGGTGCCGGGATCGTGGAGATCGAGCCCGAAGCGGTTCTGCACGCACACCACCGGCGCGATGGCCCGGGCCTCTTCGAGGTGGCGCGGCTCCACGTCGGAGACACCGAGGTGGCGGATCAGGCCCTCCTCGCGCAGTTCGGCGAGCGCGCCGAAGTGCTCGGCGATGGAGTCCTGCCCCATCCGGCGCAGGTTCACCACGTCCAGGTGGTCGCGGCCGAGCTGACGCAGGTTCTCCTCGACGTGGCCGCGCAGGTCGTCGGGGCGCGCGGACGGACCCCACTCCCCCGAGCAGTTCCGGAACGGACCGACCTTCGTGACGACGACCAGGCCGTCCGGGTACGGCGAAAGGGCGCTGTTGATCAGCTCGTTGGCGGAGCGCCGGGCAGAGAAATAGAAGGCCGCCGTGTCGATGTGGTTCACACCGAGCTCGACCGCCCGGCGCAGGACGGCGATGGAGCGGGTCCGGTCGCTCGGTGTGCCGAGGTGGAAGGCGGCGCTGCCCGTCAGCCGCATCGCGCCCAGGCCGATGCGGTGGACGGGCAGGTCGCCGAGTTTCCAGGTGCCCGCGGCGTCGGCGGTGATCGTTTCGGAGGTCATCGGCGGAGTCTCGCACACCCGCGTGCCGCGGTCCCGTGCGCCGTACGGGCGGCTGTCAGGGATATGTGTGGGTGTTCAGCGCGTCCACGGCGGCCGCGGGGCCGCCCAGGTCGTAGCGGTCCACGGCGAGAAAGTTGGGCTTCTTTCGTGCGGCGGGCGCGCAGAACCGCTGGGCGCGGTCGGCGAGTTTGACGTTGTCGGTCTGTGCCGTGGCGGCGATCGTGCTGTCGCGGAAGTGGTTCATCACGAACAGCGGCCGGAAGCCCGGTTCGGTGCGCGTCAGCGGGATGTTGAGGTCGGCGCCGTACCAGCGGCTGTGGCAGGACCAGTCGGACGCGCCGAGGCCCGGCCCCATCGACCAGTAATTCTCGACCGTCCACTCGCGCTGGTACATCACGCCGAAACCGTCCCGGGCCAGGCCCGCGGCCTCGTCGGCGGAGCGGCTGTGGTCGGTGAAGATCAGCAGTCGGTCGTTCGCCGCGATCAGATCGGCCATCCTGGGCCAGCCGCCGTCGCGCACTCCGGTCCGGTCGGGCCGGTAGAGCACTTCGGACAGGCCCCGGACTCGGGCGAGTTCGGCGCGAAGGACGCCCGGATCGACGTAGTCCTCCAGGAACACGGTGACGAACTGGTCGGGGTGCGCCTCCAGGAAGTCCACCATGCGCTGGAGGTCCACCCACAGGGCGACCGGCCTGCTGACCAGGGTGCAGCTGTTGTGGCAGAGGATCGCGCCGTCCGGGGTCTGGTGGATGTCCAGCATGAACCCCCGTACTCCGTCGGCGAGTTGCTGGTCGATGCCACGGCTCTGGTTGGGGAAGAGGTTGACGAACGGCGGGGCGAAGCCGCCGTCGACTCCGTTGGCGTAGGCGTTGTGGGCGGTGAGGAAGGTGACCTGGTCGAGGGTGCGCCGGTCCGCCGGCGGCATGGGCCGGGTGTTGGGTGTCACCGGGGTGAGGTACCAGCGGGCCGGATCGCCCGCGGGCCCGATGGCCAACGGGGCCGGGTAGTTGGCGCCGGACGGCTTGGCGGCGACGGTCAAGTAGCGTTCGGCGCCGGGCGACTTGAACCAGTACTGATCGTCCCCGGCCGGTGCGGTCTCCCAGGCCGCCTCCGGGTCGGTACAGGCGACGGTGCGCGCCTGGTCGCCCGAGCGGCCGAGGCAGGTACCGGTCAGGTCGGCGTTCTCCAGGACGTACGACGGCCCGTTCGCCCTCAGGTTCCACTGCTGGTGGTCCTCGTCGCCCCTGGGGTTGTGCTGTTCCACGGCGCCGGCACCGGCGGCCGCCGCGGCCAGACCGGTCGTGACGCTCTGGACGTAGTACGCCCCGGCGGCCGGAACCTGTGCCGTGGCGCTCGCGGAAGCGGGAGCGGGGGGCGCCACGGCGGCGGCGAGCGCCGCGGTCGTGGCGAGCAGCGCGTGGGGGGTGCGCATGGCGGTGTGCCCTTCGTCCGGACGGTGGCCGTACCCCGGAGGTGCGCCCCGGCGGCCGATGACACCGTCGGCCAGGATGGTCAGGTGCATGACACTACGCTCGGCGGCCGGACGTCAGCGGAACAGGTCGGCATCCGGCGCGACGTCGAGGACCCGGCGAGCACGGCCGCACCCCCGCGAGGCCGGACGGAGCCGGTCCTCGTGCGCATGCGCCGGTGGTACCGGGCACGGTGTGGGGGGGCGGCCGCGGTGGGGGGTTGGGGGCACTCAACCGCAATGGCCTGTACCAGTCAAGGGTATAGACCAGTCAGATTCCTTGCTCCGGCGGGCCGGAGACGGCGCGTCCGTACCCGGCGCCGGCCGCGACGGCTCATGCGCCGGGCATCAGTCCCCGGCCGGATGCAGGAACGGCCGCACCTCGATGGGGAGGGTGGTGGCCAGGCCTGCCTTCCGGCCCCACTCCAGGGCCGCGTCCAGGTCGGGCGCCTTGATGAGGCACAGGCCGCCCAGGTACTCGTCGCCCTGGGTGTAGGGGCCGTCGGTGACCCGCACCTCACCGCCCCCGGGACGCAGGACGACGGCGGTCTCCGGGCCGTGCAGCCCGCCGGCGAAGACCCAGGCGCCCGCCTCGCGCAGTTCCTGGTGGAAGCCCTCGACGTCGTGCATGATCCGCGCGAGCGCCTCGGCCGAGGGCGGCTCGCCCTCGGCCGGCTGGATCACGCTGAGCAGGTAGTACTTCATGACGTTCTCCTTGGCGTCGTGCCGTCGTCCCACCTCGTACACGAACGGCGGGCCACCGCACCGGCACCTCGCCCGACGGCCGCGGCGGAATCCTTTCCCCGGCCGTCACGGTGCGACAGCCCCGGCCACGCGATCGGCCCACGGAAAGCACCGGACACGCATCCGCGAGAGCCGTCCCGGTGGAAGTCATGTGGAGGTGATCCGGAGAGTCACAAGGCACCGACACACGAGGGACAGAGGCCGATGAACGGTGACTACAGGGGCGACAGGCCGCGCTGCCTGGTGACGGGCGCCACGGGATACATCGGCGGCCGGCTGGTCCCCGAACTGCTCGACGCCGGCCACCGGGTGCGCTGCCTGGCCCGCTCCCCCGGCAAGCTGCGCGACCATCCGTGGGCGGCTCGCACGGAGGTCGTGCGCGGGGACGTCACCGACCCGGAGTCGGTCGCCGCGGCCCTGCGGGACGTCGACGTCGCCTACTACCTGGTGCACGCCCTCGGCACCGGCAAGAACTTCGAGGAGACCGACCGCCGGGCCGCGCGTGTCTTCGGGGAACGGGCCCGGGCCGCGGGCGTGCGGCGCGTCGTCTACCTCGGCGGCCTGACCCCCACGGGCGTGCCGCGGCAGGAACTGTCCCCGCATCTGCGCTCGCGTGCGGAGGTCGGTCGCATCCTGCTGGCCTCGGGTGTGCCGACCACCGTCCTGCGCGCCGCCGTCATCATCGGCTCCGGCTCCGCCTCCTTCGAGATGCTGCGCTACCTCACCGAGCGCCTGCCCGTGATGGTCACCCCCAGCTGGGTGGGCACCCGCATCCAGCCGATCGCCGTGCGCGACGTGCTGCGCGTCCTGGTGGGCAGCGCGCGGATGCCCGCCGAGGTGAACCGGGCCTTCGACATCGGCGGGCCGGACGTCCTGACGTACCGGGACATGATGCTGCGGTACGCGGCGGTGGCGGGCCTGCCCCGCCGGGTCATCGTCCCCGTACCGGTGCTCACCCCCCGTCTGTCCAGTCACTGGATCGGCCTGGTCACCCCCGTCCCGGCGGCCATCGCGCGGCCGCTCGCCGAGTCGCTGCGCCACGAGGTGGTCTGCCGCGAACACGACATCCTGCGGTACGTGCCCGACCCTCCCGGGCATCCGATCGGCTTCGACGAGGCGGTGCGGCTGGCCCTGCGCCGGGTCCGCGACGCGCAGGTGACGACCCGGTGGTCGTCCGCGTCGGTGCCCGGAGCGCCCAGCGATCCCCTGCCCACCGACCCCGGCTGGGCCGGCGGCAGCCTCTACACGGACCGGCGGGAACGCACGGTGGACGCCCCGCCCGAGGCCCTGTGGCGGGTCGTCGAGGGCATCGGCGGCGACCACGGCTGGTACTCCTTCCCCCTCGCCTGGGCGCTGCGCGGCGGCCTCGACCGGCTGGCTGGCGGAGTCGGGCTGCGCCGCGGCCGCCGTGACGCGCAGCGGCTGCGGGCCGGGGACTCGCTCGACTTCTGGCGCGTGGAGGAGATCGAGCCGGGACGGCTGCTCCGGCTGCGGGCCGAGATGCGGCTGCCGGGTCTGGCCTGGCTGGAGATGCGCGTCGGCACCGACGCCCGGGGCCGCACGCTGTACCGCCAGCGCGCGGTGTTCCATCCGCACGGGCTGCTGGGGCACGCCTACTGGTGGAGTGTCTCGCCCTTCCACGCGCTCGTGTTCGGCGGGATGGCACGCAACATCGCCGGCGCGGCGGCCGAGCAGGCCCGGCTCACCCAGGCGGGGGAACGCACCTCCGTGCGCTGACCCCCGCATCCGCCGGTCGCTCCGCGCCTGAAGCGATCCGGAGCAATCCGGAGCGATCCGGAGCGATCCGTCCGCCTTCCCGTCCCCTCCACGGAGACCCCACATGAACGTCTCGGTCGTCCTGTTCACCGCCGACCTGCGGGTGCACGACCACCCGCCGCTGCGCGCCGCCCTCGACGGCTCCCGGCACGTCGTCCCGCTGTTCGTCCGCGACCGCGCCGTGGACGGGGCCGGCTTCGCCGCCCCGAACCGGCTGGCCTTCCTCGCCGACTGCCTCCACGGCCTCGACGCGGAACTGCGCCGGCGCGGCGGCCGGCTGGTCGTCCGCGGCGGCGACCTCGTGGACCAGGTGTGCGAGGTGGCCCGCGAGGCGGACGCCGACGAGGTCCACATGGCGTCCGACGTCAGCGGCTTCGCCCACCGCCGCGAGGAGCGCCTGCGGCGCGCGTTGGAGGCGGACGGACGCCGGCTGCACGTGCACGACACGGTGACCACGGCGGTCACGCCCGGCGCGCTGACACCGTCCTCCTCGGACCACTTCGCCGTCTTCACTCCCTACTTCCGGCAGTGGTCGGCGCAGCGGCTGCGCGCTCCGCTCGGCGCCCCCCGCACCGTCCGCGTGCCGGACGGCGTCACCTCCGAGGAGCTGCCTTCCCGGCCGGCCGCCGCGGACCTGTCGGCGGGACTGGCGCCGGGCGGCGAGGCGGAGGGCCGCAAGCGGTTGGCGGCCTGGCTGAGCTCCGGCGTCGGCGCCTACGAGGAGCGCCACGACGACCTGGCCGTCGACGCCACGTCCCGGCTCTCCCCCCACCTGCACTTCGGCACCCTCTCCCCGGTCGAGCTCGTGCACCGGGCGCGCGGCGCGGGCGGTCCGGGCGCGGAGGCCTTCGTACGGCAGGTCGCCTGGCGCGACTTCCACCGCCAGGTGCTGGCGGCGCGGCCCGCCGCGGCGAGCGCCGACTACCGCACGAAGCACGACCGGTGGCGGTCCGAACGGTCCGCGCGCGAGGACGTCGAGGCGTGGCGGGAGGGCCGCACCGGCTACCCGATCGTCGACGCGGCCATGCGACAGCTGCTGCACGAGGGCTGGATGCACAACCGGGGCCGCCTGCTGACCGCGAGCTTCCTCACCAAGACCCTGTACGTCGACTGGCGGGTGGGCGCGCGGCACTTCCTGCGGTACCTGGTCGACGGCGACATCGCCAACAACCAGCTCAACTGGCAGTGGATGGCGGGCACCGGCACGGACACCCGGCCCAACCGGGTGCTCAACCCCGTCACCCAGTCCAGGCGCTACGACCCCGACGGCACGTACGTACGCCGCTGGGTGCCCGAACTCGCCGGGCTGGACGGGCCGGCCGTGCACGAGCCGTGGAAGCTCCAGGGTCCGGCGCGGGCCGCCCTCGACTATCCGGACCCGGTCGTGGAACTGTCCGAGGGGCTGGCCCGCTTCAAGCGTGCCCGTGGACGCGAGTGAGGATCCGCGCCCGGCGGGAAAACGACGCAGGATCGATGCAAGTTGAGGAGGGCACGGCGGGGATCACACGATGGCGGCACGGGGGCGAGTCCCGGGAACCGTCACAGGAGCCGTCGTCATGACACCGCATCCGACCTCCGTCCCGACCGGCACCGCGCGTCCCGCTGACGCTGCCGCGTCGGCTTCCGCTCGCGCTACGGACCGTCTCGCGGAAGTGCCCGCGCGGGCGCCCGACGAGGAGCTCGCGCGCGGCCTGGTGGCGGGCGACGACGCCTGCCTGGCCGCCGCCTACCACCGCTGGTCGGCCCTGGTCCACACGCTGGCCTGGCGGTCCCTGGGGGACCCCGAGGAGGCGGAGGACGTGACCCAGCAGGTCTTCCTCGGCGTCTGGCGGGGCAGGCACGGCTACCGGCCCGAACGCGGCCCGCTCGCCGGGTGGATCGTCGGCATCACCCGGCGCAGGATCGCCGACGCGCTGTCCGCCCGGACCCGTCGCGGGGAGCTGGTCGCGGCCGCCGGGGCGGCCCTGGGCACCGCCGATCCGTCCTGCGGCCGGCCGGAGGCCGCCCTGGACCGCGTGCTGGTCCGGTACGAGCTGGACCGGCTCCCGACCGCCCAGCGGCGCGTGCTGCGCCTGGCCTTCTTCGAGGACCTGACCCAGACGCAGATCGCGGCGCGTACGGGCTGGCCGCTGGGCACCGTCAAGAGCCACGCCCGCCGGGGCCTGCGTCAGTTGCGCCGCCGCCTGGAGCAGCAGGCGTGCGGTGAGGACCGGCATGCGATGCACGAACGGTGCGAGAAGTCGGGACCGGTCCGCGCGTGAGCGGACCGGGCTCTCCCCGGGTCAGTGACCGGGCACCAGCCAGGGGTCCTGGGGAAGCGGACTGCCGGTCTCCACGAGGGACTTGAGATTGGACAGGACCGCCGGCCAGCCGGCCGAGACGTCGGCGAGTTCGCCCTCGTCGTTGAGGTCCTCGTGGGTGACGGTGAGGCGGACGATGTCCCCGTGCGGCCGGATGTCGAAGGTGACCCGGGAGTGCCTGTCCGGCCGCTCCGCGTCCTCGGGCGCGGCCCAGGTCGTCACCAGGCGGGTGGGGCGGTCGGCCTCGACCACCGTGCCGACCACGTCGGCGACGCCCGAACCGTCGGTGCGGACATGCTCCCAGCGGGAGCCGGGCCGCCAGTCGGAGACATTGCTGTGGCCCCAGTACACGGCGGTCAGATCGGCGTCCGTGAGGGCGTCCCAGGCCGTTTCGGGCGTGCTCTCGATATAGATGACGTACACATAGCTCGGCGGGTGGGCCATGGCTTCCTCGGCTCGTCGCTTCACGGCGCTCAACACGCTCGGACGCGGGCGCTCGAACTTGTCGACCAACCGCTCCTGTCCATCCCCGAGTCACCGTCCATCCCCGAGTCACCCGCGTGATTCCGCACTCCAGTCGCGCGGGCAGTCACCTGCACGTCAAGCCGGGGCGGTGGAACCGATCGGTGTGGCTCCGGTTCCAGCGGGCATTCGAAGTTCGCGGGGGTCACGACGCAGAGGGGCGGAAGATGGAGATCACGGGCATCATCAGTGCCATCGTCATCGGCTTGATCATCGGTGTCCTGGGACGGCTCGTCGTTCCCGGCCGCCAGCACATAGGCGTTCTCTGGACGATCCTCATCGGCATCGTGGCCGCCCTGATCGGCGCGGCGATCGCCTCCGCGCTCGGTGTCGCCGACACCAAGGGGGTCGACTGGATCGAGTGGCTCATCCAGATCGCCCTCGCCGCGGTGGGTGTCGCCGCGCTGGACCGGGCGAAGGCGGGTCACCGCTGAGCCGGCGCCCCCGCTCGGACCGGGAGACGGCTCACGGCTCGTACACGTACGGCGTCGTGGTGGTGAGCGCGACGAAGCCGAGGCGCTCGAGGATGGGGCGGCTCTCGCTGGAGGCGTCGACCTGGAGGTAGCGGTAGCCGCGGTCGGCGGCGGCACGGGCGCGATGAGCGACGAGGGCACGATAGATGCCGCGGCCCCGCCAGCCCTCTGCGGTACCGCCGCCCCACAGGCCCGCGAACGGTGTCCCGGGCACCAGCTCCATACGCGCCGCGCTCACCGGCACGCCACCGGCGAGGGCGACGACGGCGACGAGCGTGTCCGGCTCGGCGGCGAGCCGGGCGAGGAGGCGGTGGCGCAGACGGGAGCCGTCCGTACCGAACGCCTGCTCGTGCACGCCGACCAGCAGGTCGACACCCGCCTCGTCGGTGACCGTGCGCAGGCGAACGCCCTCGGGCGGCTCGGCGTCGAGGTGCAGATCGGCGATCTCGCCGACCATCAGCGTCTCCCGCGGCTCGGGGGCGAAGCCGGCGGCCAGCAGACGCCGCCCGAGGTCCGCGGGGCGGTCGTGCCCGTACACCTTCCACTCGAAGGCGAGGCCTGACTCGCCGTAGCGGACCGTCTGCTCGGCGATCGCGGCGTCCACGGAGGCCTCGTCGAGGTCCGACCACAGCACGCCGTTCCAGTCCTGCTCCGAGCCGACTTGGCGCACCACCTTCCCGACGCGCTCCACGCGCATGCCGGGGCCGTCGGGGCGAGCGCCCTCGCGCAGGTCCCGGTCGTACAGGGCGAGTACCGCAACGTGATCCATAAGCCGACTGGAACAGATCACGGACGTCCACGGCAACAGGTTTTCGGTGCGGGACCCGCCCCCAGGGGGGCCGCACCGGGTGGAGGCCCACCGGTCAGGTCCGGTGGGCCTCCACCGCGGTCGCGGGGCCGCTTCAGCGGTACGCGCCGGGCCGGAAACGCCGGTACAGGACGGCTCCGCCGAGCACCAGGGCCGCCCCCGCGGCCACCACCGGCACGGTCTGATCCGCGCCGGTGTGGGCGAGCGTCACCTGCGTCTGAGGCACGGCCGCGGGCTCGGGGTCGGGGTCGGTCACGGGCCTCGGCTGCTGCTGCGGCTCGGACCGCACGGGCGGCGCGGGCGTCGGGGCGACATGGTGGCCCGGGGTGTTCGTGGACGTGTTGCCGGAGGCCGCGTTGCCGATGCCCCCCACGTTCACGCTGTTGCCGGTGACGTTCACCGGAACGTGCACGGGCAGCTGGATGGTGTTGCCGGAGACCACACCCGGGGAATCCTGTGCGCTCGCCTCTGCCGCCGCACCGTAGGCTGCCGGCGTCCGGTCCCTCCCGTCGGACGCGTTGGCGCACCGGTTGCCCGCCGCGGGGTTGAGAAGCCCCACCACGTCCACGGTGTTCCCGCACACGTTCACCGGAACGTCCACCGGCAGCTGGATGGTGTTGCCGGAGAGCACACCGGGCGAGCCGGCCGCGGTACCCTCCGCCGCGGCGCCGCCGTCCGCCGCGAAGGCGGACACCGGCATGGCCATCGCCATCGCGCCGGAGGCGGCGGCCACGGCGATCACACTGTTCCGGGTGACCCGTTTCATAGGTTCCCTGCCTTCCAGACATGGTCGCGGGCGCTCACCCGCACCCCGTAAAACGCTGGTGAAGGATTCGGGGTTATGGCCTGTCGCCCTTTCACCCCATCGGGGGGCCTGTTATCGAACGATGCGCGAAGCCGCCGGCGCCGGGCGTCGGGTCCCGGTGCGGCGACCGTGCGGCCGGCCGCCGGGAGGCGGCGTCCGGAGGGGCCGCCTAGGGTGGGCGAAGGCCTGTTCCCGGTCCGCGGCGGAGCGTTGCTGGAGGCGTCCATGCCGGCCAAACTGTCGACGCGGCGCACGGCCCGGCGCGGCGCGTGCGCCGGGGCCGTCACGCTCGTCGTCCTCGGCGCGGGACTGCCCGCGGGGGCCGGCAGCGACACGCCGGGTGGCCTGAGCCGCTTCTACCGCCAGAAGGTGACGTGGTCGGCGTGCGAGGCGGGCGCCCCGCCGGACCTGCAGTGCGGCAGGGTCACCGTTCCCCTCGACTACGCGCGCCCCGGCGCCGGCACCCTCGACCTCGCCCTGGCCCGCTACCGGGCCACCGGCCCCTCCCGGGGCTCGGTGCTGCTCGACTTCGGCGGCCCCGGCGTCGCGGGCGTGCCCGGACTGACCACCGACGGCAGACGGTTCATGGACCTGACCAACGGCTACGACGTGGTCGCGTTCGACCCGCGGGGCGTCGGCAGGTCCTCCCCGGTCGGCTGCGGCCTGGGCACGGACGACCGGGCCGCGCAGACGACCGGCGGGAACGGGAACCTCGGCGACCCGAAGGTCGCCCGCGAGAAGATCACGGGGTGGCAGCGGATGGCCGCCGAGTGTGCCCGGCGCTCGGGCCCGGTCCAGGCACACATGGGCACCGTCGACGCGGCCCGGGACCTGGACGTGATCCGTCAGGCGCTCGGCGACGACCTGCTCGACTACCTGGGCTTCTCCTACGGCACCCGGCTCGGCGCGGTGTACGCGGCGCTGTTCCCCGGCAAGGTCGGCAGGATGGCCCTCGACGGGGTGGACACCCTGACCGAGCCGCTGGCGGAGCAGGGGCTGGTCGCCGCCGAGGCGCAGCAGACGGCGCTCGACGACTTCCTCGACTGGTGCGTGCAGGACCTCGCCTGCCCGCTGGGCGTCGACCGCCGCGCGGCCGGTGACCAGATGGTCCAGCTCGTCCGCTCGCTCGACGCGAACCCGGTGCCGAACGGGTTCGGCGGCCGGCTGTCGGGCCAGGACCTCGCCCGGGCGGTCGGGCAGGCGCTCTACAGCAGGCGGTTGTGGCCCACCCTGGAACGGGCGATGGCCTCCCTGGTGCAGGACGGCGACACGCACGGCATCGAGGCCTTCACCTTGGGCGGTGGCACCCTGCCGGGACGGCGGGGCGCGCCGCGTCCGGCGGACGGTGGCCTGGTCGGCTCCGCCGGGATACCGCCGGACAACCAGCCCGCCGCGACCATGGCGGTCAACTGCGCCGACGACCCCGACCGGCCCGGCGCCGCGCAGCTCACCAGGGACCTCGGGCGTCTGAGCGCCGAGTACGAGCAGGCCTCGCCGGTTTTCGGCCGCGCGAGGCTGAACGAGCTGCTGATGTGCTACGGCCGCCCCAAGGGCACCGGTTTCATCCGCGAGAAGGTGAAGAACGTCGACACGGCGAGGATGCTGCTGGTCGGTACCCGCGGCGACCCGGCGACCCCGTACCGCTGGACGCCGGAGACGGCGCGGCGGCTCGGCCCGTCCGCCGTGGTGCTCGACAACCGGGCCGACGGGCACACCGGGTACCTGTCCTCCCGGTGCGTGCACAAGAAGGTCAACGACTTCCTGCTGTACGGCTCCCTGCCGGCCGACGGCAGCTCGTGCGGCGCGGACCGGGAGCCGGACGCGAGCGGTTGACGGGGCTCAGCCCGTGACGATCCGGGGCTGGTACAGGTCCAGCCAGACGGCCAGGTCGAGGGTCCGCTCCAGGCCGCGTCGCGCCGCCTGGTTGCCGCCGAGGGGGGTGTCGCTGTGCGCGAGGCGGCGCAGCCGTTCCTGATCCACGAGGTCGAAGACCGGGTGCCCCGGCCGGCCGAGCAGGTCCTTGGCGTGGTCCTGGAGGGCGAGGGCGTACTTGGGGTCCTGGGTGGACGGGTAGGGGCTCTTGACCCTGTCGTAGACGGACTTGGGCAGCAGGTCCGCGGTCGCCTCCCGCAGCAGGCTCTTCTCCCGGCCGTCGAAGGACTTCAGGGCCCAGGGCGCGTTGTAGACGTACTCGACCAGGCGGTGGTCGCAGTAAGGGACGCGGACCTCCAGGCCGACCGCCATGCTCATCCGGTCCTTGCGGTCGAGCAGGGCCCGGACGAAGCGGGTCAGGTGGAGGTGGCAGATCTGCCGCATCCGGAACTCGAAGTCGCTCTCGCCGTCGAGGCGGCTGACGGCGCCGATGGCGGTGCGGTAGCCGTCGGCGACGTAGGCGCGCAGGTCGAGGGCACGGGCGAGGTCGGGGCGCAGGACACCGGCGTCGTCGCCGAAGTCGCGCTGGAAGCGCACCAGCCAGGGGAAGGTGTCGGCGCGGCGCGCCTCCTCGTCGAAGAAGTGCTGGTAGCCGCCGAAGACCTCGTCGGCGGACTCGCCGGACAGGGCGACGGTGGAGTGGTCCCGGATGCTGCGGAACAGCAGGTACAGGGAGGAGTCCATGTCGCCGAAGCCCATCGGCAGGTCGCGGGCGCGGACCACCTTCCGGCGGATCTCCGGGTCGGCGAGGGTGTGCGCGTCGAGCACGATGTCCTGGTGGTCGGTGTCGGCGGCGCGCGCCACGTCGTGCACGAACGGCGTGTCGGGGGTGGCGCGCAGGTCGTCCGCGACGAAGTGGTCGCTCTGTCCGACGAAGTCGACGGCGAAGCTGCGCACCTTCTCGCCCTGCTCGGCCAGGCGGCGGGCGGCCAGCGCGGTCATGGCGGAGGAGTCCAGGCCGCCGGAGAGCAGGGTGCAGCGGGGTACGTCGGCCACGAGCTGGCGGCGCACGATGTCGTCCAGCAGGGTGCGCACCGTGGCGACGGTGGTGTCGCGGTCGTCTGGGTGGGGCAGGGTCCGCAGCCGCCAGTAGACACGGGTGCGCAGGCCGGTGCGGCCGACGGTGACGACGGTTCCGGGCTCGACCTCGCGCATGCCGTCCCAGACGGCGTGGCCCGGGGTCTTGACGAAGGTGAACAGCTCGCGCAGGCCGTCCAGGGTGACCCGGGGGCGGACCATGGGGTTGGCGAGGATGGCCTTGGGCTCGGAGCCGAAGAGGACGCCGTCGGGGGTGGGGTGGTAGTAGAAGGGCTTGATGCCCATCCGGTCGCGGATCATGACGAGTTCGTCGTGGCGGCCGTCCCAGATCGCGAAGGCGTACATGCCGTTGAGGCGCTCGGCCACGGCGTCGCCCCACTCCAGGTAGCCGCGCAGGACGACCTCGGTGTCGGAGTCGGTGGTGAAGCGGTGGCCGCGCGCGGCCAATTCGGCGCGCAGCCCGGTGAAGTTGTAGGCCTCGCCGGAGTAGACGAGCGCCACCGTGCCGTCGGGGGTGCCGGCGGTCATGGGCTGCCGGCCGCCGGGCAGGTCGATGATCGCGAGCCTGCGGTGCCCGAGAGCGGCCGGCCCCTCGGTCCAGGTGCCGCGGTCGTCGGGGCCGCGGCAGGCCATCGTCTCGGTCATGGCTCGCAGGGTCGCGGCCTCGGCGCGCAGGTCGCGGTCGTAGGAGACCCAGCCGGTGATGCCGCACATCCGCTACCTCCTGCCCTCCGGCCCGCCGGAAGGGATCGCTCACCCGCACGGAGCCGGGTGAGCGCCCGACGCCCGGGCGAACCAGTTGCATCGAGCATCTATATGACGAGCGTGTGCCACCGGGGCGGAGGCGGTCAACGCGGCCTTCACCCGGTTGCCACCGTGACCCGCTCGTTCCGGCCGCACTTTGCTCCCGGAACATCGCGGAAGGGGCCTCGCACCAGGGGCGGAGCACCGGGAACCGGTCAAGGGCAAAGACTTCTCCAATGTGCGCGAACGGGGCGGCACCGGCCCGGGCGGCCCACATGTCGGACGGCCGCTAGCGGGGCACGCCGCAGGCCCTGCGACGCCTATGGCCCCTTACCAGCGAAAGACCCCGCGCGCGAGCCGAGTTGCCCCGAATGCCTGAAGTGCGAATCGGACCTATCGTGCTGTCATGGAGCACGAGCTGAGTCCCTCGATCCTCACCGAGCTGCGGCGTCCGCGCCCCTACCCGGCGGTGTCGGTGCTGACGCCGACACACCGCCGCGAGCCGGACAACGCGCAGGATCCGGTCCGGCTGCGCAACGTCGTGGCCGAGGCCAAGCGGCAGCTGGAGACCAACCCTCAGGTCACCCGGGAGCAGCGCAACGACGTCGTCCGGCAGCTCGACCAGGCCCTCGCCGAGGTGGACCTGACGTACGCCGAGGACGGACTGGCGATCTTCGCGGCCCCGGGCGAGCACCAGGTGTGGTCGCTGTCCCGTACCGTCCCGGAGCGCGTGGTCCTCTCGGACACCTTCCTGACCCGCAACCTGGTCTCCGCGCGGACCGCCGAGCGCCCGTTCTGGATACTGTCCGTCTCCGCGGACCGCGTGACGCTGTGGACCGGCGGCGTCGACCGCGTCACGGAGGACCACACCGGCGGCTTCCCGCTGACCAGGAAACTCGTCGAGAACTTCGACGCCGAACGCCGGATGCAGATCGGCGACGCGCCGAGCACGTTCCGGGACCAGAGCACCCGCCAGTTCCTGCGGGAGGCGGACAGCGCGATGAGCGCGGTCCTGCGCGAGCACCCGCGCCGGCTGTACATCACGGGCGAGCCGGCCGCGCTGTCCGCCCTGGAGGAGGTCGGCAGCGTCGCCAAGTGCGGGGTGCCCGTCCAGCACGGCGGCCTGGCGCACGCCACCCCAGAGGCCGTCTGGCGTGCCATCGGACCCATCCACGGCGAGGAGACGCGGGGCGACAGCGAGGCGGTGGCCCGGGAACTGGAGGGGGCCCGTGGGCGCAAGGAGTACGCGGCCGGTGTCGACGAGGTCTGGCAGACCGCGCGGGAGGGCCGGATCCGGCTGCTGGCCGTCGAGGAGAACTACCGCGTGACGGTGCGCGACTCCGCCGGCGGCCATCTGGTTCCGGCGGAGAGCGAGGAGCCGGGCGCCCGCGAGGACATCGTGGACGAGATCGTCGAGCAGTGCCTGGAGACGGGCGCCGACGTGCGCTTCGTCCCCGACGGCACCCTGGGCGACGCGCAGGGGATCGCCGGAGTGCTGCGCTACTGACGCCGGACACGCCGGACGCGGGCACGGCCGTGCCGGGCACGGGCACCGGGGCGCCTCCGGGGAGGCCCGGTGCCCGGCGCGGCCGGCCCGCCGGGGTCAGACCGTGCCGAAGAGGGTGCTGAGACCGCGGTCGACGGCCGCGGCGAGGTCCTCCTGGCCGGCCGGGACCACCGCGTAGCTGCGCAGCAGGAAGCGGCGCAGCGCCGGGGTGTCGAACTGGAGCAGGGCCAGGCCGGAGGGCGAGTGCAGTTCCAGCACCGTACGGGACCCTCCGCACGGCCACAGGTGCACGTCTCCGGCTCCGGCCTGCCCTTCGAGTCCTTCCTCCAGCAGGGCGCGGGCGAAGGTCCACGAGACCGCCGCGCCGTCGAGGGAGGCCTCGGGCGGGAAGTCCACGTGCACGGCCAGCGGGTCGGTGGAGACATAGCGCAGGGTGGCGGGCACGGGGAGTTCCCGCCCGTCCGCGGTGATCAGGCGGGCGCGGGCGGACTGTTCGAGAGTGGTGTCCATGATCGGTCTCCCCTGCGGGTCGTCAGGTCGGCCGGTTGTGCCGTTGTCCTTAGGAGCCCGGAGGGGCCGTTCGCATTACGCATGACCCGCCACCAATCCATGTGACCTGTGTCACTCCTTCGACGATCGGCCTCGGGCGACCGACCGGGAGGGAACACACGACCGTAGAACACACGCTTGAACGTCCGGGCATCACCTCCGGACGACCGCCAAATCACGTACGTCGTCTACGCCTTGGCCGCCGGGGCGGCTACACCGAAAGTGCCGGTCAGCCACCAGGGGAAGACTGTGGCATATGCCAGGTGCACCCTCGTGTCGCGTCTTGCCAAATCCCTTACGGGGCGCCGTCGGCTGTGCAACAGTCGTAGCGGTCCTCCCACCGCCTCGGCCGTACCGTCCCCGTATCGGAGTGCGCCATGCCGCCCCACGTGTCCGCGGACCGCTCCCCCGCCCAGCCACCAGGGCGCGGGCCGGTCGACGCGCTGATTTCACAGGCGCGCCGGCTCAGGGGCGAGGTGGACGCCGTACGGCGGGACGCGCAGGGCGACGCCTCGGATCCGCGGGGCCGGTGGGAGCGTGCGCTGTGCGATCTGGCGCTGCGCCAACTCAACGATCTGGACGAACACCTGGCGCAGTTACGGGACGGTCCGCCCCCGGTGCCCGCGGCATCGGGGGCGGAACCCGGTTCACGGGCCGCCCCAGCGCGCGGCCCGCTGCTCAGCCGGGTCGGCAGCGCCGAGTGGAACCTGCTCACGGACGAGGCCGCCTGGTCGGGCGAGCTGTTCCTGATCCTCGGCCGCGACCCTGCCGTTCCCCCGCTCACCCTCGACGAACTGCCCTCCGTGGTGCTGGACGAGGACCGGCCCCGGCTGACCGCCATGGTCACCGACTGCCTGGTCGACGCCAAGCCGATCGACGGCGAGTTCCGCATCGTGCGGCCCGACGGAGCCGTCCGCGCGGTGCACATGATGGGCGAGCCCGTGCTCGACGCCGACGGCGGCACCACCTCGATGTGGGCGGTGCTGCGGGACGTCAGCGAACTGCGGCTCAGTCAGTCGGCGGTGCGCGAGACCCGTGACTCGCTGCACCGCCACCGGCGTCGCGCGCAGACCGAGCACCGGCTCGCCGTCGAGCCGCAGGAAGCCGCGCTCCCCCCGTGGCGCGGCTCCCTGCGGCTCCCGCGCAGGGGCCGCCCGAGGCTCGACCTGGCCGCCCACCGCCTGCCGTCCTCGACCGGCACGCCGATCGGGGCCGACTGGTACGACGCGCTGGAGCTGTCCGACGGCGACACCCTGCTCAGCGTCGGCGCACTCACCGGCCGCGGGCCGGGCGTGGCCTCGGGCACGGCGCTGCTGCTGGGCGCCCTGCGCGGCATGGCGATGGCGGGGGCCCGGCCGGGCCAGCTGATGACCTGGCTCGACCAACTGCTGGACGCCACCGTGCAGCCGGCTCTGGGCAGCGCCCTCTGCTGCCGTTACCGGCCCGCCACCCGCACCCTGACCTGGGCGCGGGCAGGACGCCCCGCCCCGCTGCTGTTCCGCGGCGGGACGGGGCGGATCCTGGACGCCCCGGACGGCGTCCTGCTCGGCGCTGCTTCGGGAGCCTCCTACGGGCAGGCCGAGGAGACCCTGGAGACGGGCGACCTCCTCCTGCTGCACACCGACGGACTGGTGCCGCGACGGGAGTCCGCGCGCACCAGCGCAGCCGAGCGTGAGGGACGGACGGCCACCGCACAACGCCTGCTCGACCTGGCCCCGCGGTTCACCGCGGCGCGGCGCGTGCAGGAGTGCGTACGGACGGTCGTGGAGGAGTTCGGCGGAACCGGGCGCGAGGACGACGCCTGCGTGCTGGTCGCCCGAGTGACGTCGTAGCCCGCGTACGGAACCGGGACCCTACGCCGGTGCGCTGCCGGTGTTCCTGCCCTTCGGCTTGGGCAGCGCCAGCCGGATCTCCTCCCTCAACTCGCCGACCTTCGGATAGGTGGCGTACTCGGCGGTGAGCCGGTACATCTCGCGCAGCCGGTCCCAGGTGCGGCGGGAGGAGTTCGATCCCATCGCCATCAGGGCCAGCCGTGCGTACCGGTCCGCCTGCTCGGGGTCGTCCGCGATGAAGCAGGCCGAGGCCATGGACAGATGGTCGAAGATCTTCGACCGCTCGCGTCCGTCGACGCGCAGGGCCAGGGCCTTCTCCGCGTAGTGCTGGGCGTGCGCGGCCGCGTTCGGGTCGTGCTCCGCCAGCGTGCGGTACGCGAGCGCCGTCATGCCGTACAGATCCTCGTCCTTGAAGGTCTGCATCCAGTCGAGCGGCTCCGCGTCGCCGGTGTCCGAGACGAACAGGTCCTCCGCCTGTCCGAGGGTGCGGCGCATCGCCTGGCCCTTGCCCATCGAGGCCTGTGCCCAGGCCTCGATGGTGTGGAACATCGCCTTGGTGCGCGGCTGGAGGCGGTCGCCCGCGCCGGAGTGGGCGAGCTTCATCAGGTCCAGCGCGTCGTCGGGCCGGCCCAGGTGCACCATCTGGCGCGCCGCGCGGGACAGCGCCTCCCCGGCGCGTGGCCGGTCGCCGCCCTCCCTGGCGGCGTGGGCGGCGATGACGAAGTACTTCTGGGCGGTGGGTTCCAGACCGACGTCGTGGGACATCCAGCCGGCGAGGACGGAGAGGTTGGCTGCGACGCCCCACAGGCGCCGCTGGAGGTGGGGTGGGTGGCGGTAGGCGAGCATGCCGCCCACCTCGTTGAGCTGGCCGACCACCGCCTTGCGTTGCAGCCCGCCGCCGCGGGCGGCGTCCCAGGCTCGGAACACCTCCACCGAGCGTTCGAGTTCCTCGATCTCCTGCGACCCGATGGGGGCGGCGTCGTAGCGGTCGAACCCAGCGGGGTCGGCGTGCAGGGGATGGTCGAGGGCGGGGGTTTCGGCCTTGAGTGTCGGATCGGATTGCAGCCAGTCGTGCATGGCGCTGCTGAGTGCGGAGCCCGCGGCGAGCGCGGCGCCCGCGCCCACCAAGCCGCGTCGGTTGAGCATGAGGTCCATTCCCGTGAATTCGGTGAGGACCGCGGCGGTCCGCTCGGGCGCCCACGGCACTCCGTCGGGATGTTCCTCATTCCCGTCGCCCTGCCGTTTCCCTGTACGCCCGTGCCGTACCAGACCGAGGTCCTCGATGGTCACGACACGGCCGAGACGCTCGGTGAACAGGGCCGCCAACACCCGCGGTACGGGATCGCGCGGGATCTCTCCCATGTCGATCCAGCGCCGCACCCGGGAGGTGTCGGTCGCCAGCTGGGGGTGGCCCATGGCCGCCGCCTGCCGGTTGACCAGCCTCGCGAGTTCCCCTTTGGACCAGCCGGCCAGGCCGAACAGGTCCGCGAGACGGGTGTTGGGTTGTCCTGTCACGTCAAGCCCCCAGGTACTCGGCTGAGTTGACAGTAGACCCGCTGCGACTTGCCGGGCGACTATTCGCCAGGGTTCGCCAGGGTGCGCCACATGGTGTGCCAGTGCGCACCGGGTGTCAGGTAGGAACGCGCCACCCCGACCCGGTCGCCGAGGGACATTCCCCAGGGTGCACCCGGGCGTCCGGGCCGGGAGCGCGCTGAAGCATCAGGCACACGAAGGGATCGGTCCCGCCACATGTATGCAGCATCGTCCTCCGTGTCCGCCCCGCCCCGGTCGCCGCGTACCCGTCAGGGCACCGGCGGCCCCCACCTCGACCCCCTGCGTCCGGCGGCCCCCCCGCTCGGTGCCGGCCGGGCGCGGCACGCCGTGGGGCCCGGCACGCAAACGCTGAGCGGGAGACTCGACTTGTCCGGCCCGCAGGGCGCGCAACTGCGCACGGCGATCGCCTCGGTGCACCGGATCTGCCCGGAGTTCGCTCCGGTGCAGGTGCTGCGGCGCAGCGGGCGGTCCGTGCTCCTGGTCGGCACCATCGGGCGCAGCACGGCTGTCGCCAAGTGTTTACTCGACCACTCCCCCGCGTGGGCGGAGCGCTACCGGCACGAAATAGCCGCATACCGCTCGTTCGTCCGGCACCGGCCGCCGGTCCGGGTGCCCCGGCTGATCGCGGCGGACCCGGACAACTGCACGCTGGTGATCGAACGGACGCCGGGGCGGGTGGCCGCCCTGCAACGGCACCCTGTGGAGGCCCCGCCCCGGGCGGACATCGGGGCTGCCCTGGGCGCCATCTGCCGGCTGAACGCCTGGCGGCCGCCGACGGGCACGTTCGACGCCCCGCTGGACTACGCCGCCCGTATCTCCCGGTACCACGAGCTGGGTCTGCTCACCGACCGGGACCTGGGTGACCTGCAGAAGCTGCTGCACGGCATCGCGCACGCCGCGGGCCGCCAGGGCATGGGCCAGTTCTGCCACGGCGACGCGTTGCTCGCGAACGTCCTGCTCTCCCCGGCCGGCCCCGTGCTGGTGGACTGGGAGCACGCGGGCTGGTACCTGCCGGGCTACGACCTGGCGACGCTGTGGTCGGTGCTCGGGGACGCTCCGGCGGCGCGACGGCAGATCAGCCAGCTCGCCCAGTCGGCCGGCCCGGCCACGCGGGACGCGTTCCTGGTGAACCTGATGCTCGTGCTCACCCGGGAGATCCGCACCTACGAGACGGCCGTGCAGCGCTCCATGCACGATACGGCCCCGGCGGCACCGGGCACGGCCCACCCGGGTGCTGCGCCGTCCGGCGCGGAACAGCGGCTGCTGCTGCGGCGGCTCCACGACGACTGCCAACTGGCCCGCCGGGCCGTACGCGCGGCCGTCGGCACTCGCTGACGGGGACAGCGGTCCGCGGGCACCCATCGACCGGGTGCCCGCGGTCCTTTGTCATGCCCTGCCATCTCCGCCGCTCGCCACTTCCCCCTCCCCGGCCCGGTTCTCGTTCAGCTCTTTCGGAGTAGTGGCCGAAGGGGACCATTGGTGTAAGCCACTGACGCCGCGCAGGCCTTGGGGGTGCCGTGCGGAAACTCGCCGACATGCCGCTTGACATGGGGAATCGCCTTGCTGTGCGCATGATTGACGGATCGTCGGACAGCCGGTACCACTGATCCACGCCGGCCCCGCACGCCCCGCTACGCCCGAGCGCCCCAGGAGGCTGCATTGCGAGGATCCGCCATCGACCCCAGACCCGTGCCGGGACGCAGAAGCGCGCGCAGCGCGGCGGGGGTCGTCGCCTCGGCGGCGCTGCTGCTGCCGCTGCTGGGCGCTACCCCGTCCGCGGGCGCCGCCACGGACGACACCGGAAGGCTGCAGCGGGCGTTCGCGTCCGCGTCCGCCGAGTACCACGTGCCGCTCAGCGTCCTGCTGGGCGTGTCCTATCTGCAGTCGCGCTGGGACGGGCACGGCGGCGCCCCGAGCGTGACCGGCGGCTACGGGCCGATGCACCTGACCGACGCGCGCACCGCGCTCGCCGAAGCCCCGCACCACAGTGAGGGCACGGAGGACGCGCGCGGGGACGACGCGCGGCCGGCCCTGCACCCCGAGACGAAGGCGCCGGCTGAATCAGCCGTGCCCGCCCGGCTCAAGACGCTGCCCGAGGCCGCCGGGCTGACCGGGATCCCCGCCGCGCGCCTGCGTGAGGACGAGTCGGCGAACATCGCGGGTGGCGCGGCCCTGCTGGCGGCCGCCCAGAAGAAGCTCGGCGAACCGCTGAGCGCGGATCCGGCCGCCTGGTACGGCGCGGTGGCCCGGTTCTCCGGCGCGGACGACAGCGCGACGGCGGCTGCCTACGCCGACGACGTGTACAACGTGATCCGCTCCGGTGAGCGGCTCACCACCGATTCGGGCCAGCTGGTCGTCCTGGCCGCGCGGCCCGGCGTCGCCCCGCGCACCGACCAGTTGACGCTGACGGCCCTGCCGCAGCGTTCGGCGGAGGGTACGGAGTGCCCGGCCTCGGTGTCCTGCGAGTGGATCCCGGCGCCGTACGAGGAGTTCGGCGGTGACGACTACGGCAACCACGACCTGGGCGACCGGCCGAAGGCGCAGTCCATCCGGTACATCGTCATCCACGACACGGAGGGCGGCTGGGACGGCGTCCTCAATCTGATCCAGGACCCCACCTATGTGTCCTGGAACTACACGCTGCGCTCCACCGACGGGCACATCGCCCAGCATGTGAAGGCCAAGGACGTGGCCTGGCACGCGGGCAACTGGTACATCAACGCCAAGTCGATCGGGCTGGAGCACGAAGGTTTCCTCGCCTCGCCGGACGCCTGGTACACGGAGGCGATGTACCGGTCCTCGGCGCGCCTGGTGAAGTACCTCGCGAGCAAGTACGACATCCCGCTGGACCGGCAGCACATCCTCGGCCACGACACCGTGCCGGGGCCGACCTCCGCGAGCATCCCGGGCATGCACACCGACCCGGGCCCGTACTGGGACTGGCAGCACTACTTCAAGCTGCTGGGCCGCCCGTTCGAGCCGTCCGCGGGCAAGAACGGCGGCCTGGTGACGATCCGCCCCGACTACGCGACGAACCGGCCCGAGTACACGGGCTGCGTCACCAGCGGCCGGCCGTGCGACGCGCACGGCTCCAGCGAGGTGCGGCTGTACTCGCAGCCCGACACCTCCTCGCCGCTGATCAAGGACATCGGTCTCAGGCCGGACGGCAGCCCGTCGACGATCGACGTGAACGACGTGGCCTCGCGGGTGGAGACCGGGCAGCAGTACGCGGTCGCCGGCCGGCAGGGCGACTGGACGGCGATCTGGTACCTGGGCCACAAGGCCTGGTTCCAGAACCCGGCGAAGCAGCCGGCGGCGGTGGACGCGGCCGGAACGGTGGTGACGCCGAAGGCCGGGCTGGACAGCGTGCCGGTGTACGGCAGGGCCTACCCGGAGGCGGGGGCCTATCCGGCGGGCGTGCCCGTCCAGGCGGTGTCGCCGCTGCCGTACAAGCTGCTCGCGGGCCAGAAGTACGTGGTGGGCGACCTGCAGCCGGGTGAGTACTACTACTCGGCCACCTTCACCACGGCGTCGCACCGGGTGGTGGTCGGCAAGGACACGTATTACCAGATCCAGTTCGGCCACCGGGTCGCGTTCGTGCGGGCCGCGGACGTACGGGTGGAGCCGTCGTCCCGGTAGCGGGCCGAGGTCGTCCGTCGTACGAGAACGTGGGGGGCCGGTCCCGTGGGGGCGGGCCCTTTCGCGTGGCGCCTGGTCAGCCCTGCTGGAACAGCTCCGCGGGCAGCGGCTTGAGCAGGGCGTACAGGTCGTCGGTGATCGGCCGGTCCCAGGCGGCGATGGTGACCAGGACGCCGTCGCTGCGGTCGAACTGCACGCAGGAGATACGGCTCTCGGAGAGCTTCAGCCGGCGCACGATCAGGAGGTTGTCGCCCTGGAGCACGGGCATGTCCTCGCTTCCGACGACGGTGACCTCCTCGTCGTTCTCCAGGGCCAGCAGCAGCTGCGCCACCTCGAAGGGCACCTCGCCCTCGGTGACCTCGCGGGCGACCGAGCCCTCGGGCAGATTGCCGATGATCATCGCGGTGCCGCGGCCGCCGAACAGGTCGTAACGCAGGAACACGCCCTGGCAGGTGCCGTCGGGCGCGGGCAGCAGACCGGCGCCCAGGTTGCCGGGCCAGTCGCCCGGGTCCATGGCCAGGACGTCGAAGTCGGGCCCGGCGGGCGTGGCGTTGCGGCGGCGGAGGAACGACATGCCGCCATGGTACGTGCCCCGGCCTGCCACGTGGCGTGAGGGCGGCCACCGGCCGGGGGTGGAATCACCCGGTGCCGTCCACGCGGTGCCGCGCGTGGTGGCGGTGCGCCGCCTCGGCCCGTCGGGCTGGTCGGGAAGGCGATCAGCGGCGGGGGCGGGGGCCCGCTGTGTCTACGGTGTGAGCGGGCCCCACCGTGTCTGCGGTGCGGCCCGCCTTCTTGGTCCAGTGCAGTACGGGCATGGTGGGAGTTCGGGCGACGGGCGGGTCGGTGCCGGCGTCGCTCGGCGGGCCGGGTCGCACGGCGTGGGCGAGGAGGGCGCACGGCGGGAGCGAGGAACGCGGGTCGGCGGCGCGGGCGGGTCCCCAGCCTCCCGCTCGGTTCGTTCCCGGCGGTCGGTCGGCGGGGTGCCACGGTGGCCGTCGTGGCGGAGGTGGTCGGGGCGAGGCCCGGAGCGAACCGCCGCGCGTCCCGGCCCGGCGAGGCCGGCCTCGTGCTGACAGCAGGGAAACCGGTCGCCGTGACCAGGTGGTGCAGCCGTCACCCCCTCCTTCGGCGACGGCTGCGGCGACAGCGACGCCGCCCGGGCACGGGAGCGTGCCGCGACTCCTCGTCCCCCTCCACCACGCCCGCGCCCCCTGCGACAGGAACCCGTCGTACTGCCCGGTGCCCAGCGCCCCTTCGACGCGACAGCGCCACCGGCCGAGGACGCCACCCGGCCGCGTCACCCGAGCGGCCGCCGTCACTCCTCCGGCGGGGACGGGGGGATCACCGCGATCGGGCTCGCCGCGTGCAGCAGGACCGCCTGGGTGACGGAGCCCATCATGCGGGCCGGTGCCAGCAGGCGCCGGCGGTGGCGGCCGACCACGACAAGTCCGGCGTCGCGGGAGGCGGCGACCAGCAGGCCGGCCGCGTCGCCGGGCGCCACATGGAGCTCGGCGGGCACGTCGGGGTGGCGGGCGCGGTGCGGGGCGAGGAAGCCCTCGGTCAGGGTCCGGGTCTCGCTCTCCACGGCGTCCTGGTCGACCATGAGCGTGGTGACTTCCGCCGGGGCCACCCAGGCCGGGGGCGGCCACGGGTAGGCGGCGAGCACCTGGAGCCGGGCCCCGCGCAGGGCGGCCTCCGTGAAGGCGAAGTCGAGCAGGGCGCCGTCGGGGCTGTCGACGTTGACGCCGACGACCACGCGTGGCCCCGGGCCGGCCGCCGTCTCGCCGTGGACCTCGCGGCCGGGCCGGGGCACCACGACGACCGGACACTCGGCGTCGCGGGCCGCGGCCAGGCTGCTGGAGCCGAGCAGCAGGCTGGCGAAGCCGCCTCGCCCCCGTGAGCCGAGCACCAACAGCTGGGCAGTGGAGCCGAGTTCGGGCAGCAGCGCGCCCGGAAGCCCGTCAAAACCGGCGTACTCGACCTCGGTCCCGGAGGTGCGCTCGCCCAGGTGGGCGCGTGCCTGGTCGAGCACCGGATCGCCGTCGTCGCCGGGCGGTCCGGCGACGAGGACGTCGGGCTGCGCCAGGGCCGCGTACTGGCGGACGTGTACCGCCCGCAGGGGCGCCCCGCGCCGCCGGGCGGCGTCGAGGGCCCAGTCCAGGGCGCGCAGACTGTCGTCGGAGCCGTCGACGGCGGCGACGACCGGTGGGGTGCTCATGAGTTCCTCTCCTCCGGATGGCGACCTCCCCGCGGGCCCGGCGCCGCTCGGCCGCCGGCCCCCGCGGGGCTTTCAAGGTCCCCTGTCCCCGAACACGAGGGAAACACCCCCTGTCCGCGTCCGGTCAGGTGAGATCGAACTCCCCGTGCCGCGCCCCTGACATGAACGCGCCCCACTCCGCGGGGGTGAAGATCAGGGACGGGCTTTGCGGGCTGCCGCCGTTGCGCATCGCGATGAATCCCTCGACGAAGGCGATCTGGACATCTCCCAGCCCGCCGCTGCTGGACTGCCACTGCGCGCTGCTGAGATCCAGTTCCGGCTTGTCCCATCCCGCGAGCGGGTGCTGCTGGACAGTGCTCTCGGCCACGTCCGTGCTCCTCCCCAATCGTCGTCCGCGGGTCAGCCTAGCCATCGAGTCCCGGCGTCAACAGGCCACGTGAGGGGGACTTTTCAGGAGGGGCGTCAGGCCCTGTCGGGGAGCCGTGTGCGGATGTGCAGGTGGCCGTCGAGCGGGTGGTCGGGCGGCGCCGCCGGCAGGAGCCCGGACTGCTCGTAGCCGCATTTCCGCGCGACCCGGCAGGAGGCCGTGTTGTCCACCTGGTGCAGCAGCTCCAGCCGGGCCGGCCCCCGGTCCGCGAACAGGGCGAAGGTCCAGTCGGTCAGGGCCAGCAGGGCCCGGGGGGCCACTCCCCTGCCGCGCGCGTGCGCTGCGGTCCAGTAGCCCACTTCGGCGGACGGGGCACCGGGGCGGAGGCCCTTGACGACGGCGTGGCCCACCAACCGCTCGCGTGCCTCGGGCCCCTCCCGGTCCTCGTGCCCCTCGGGGCCCGGGGCCTCCAGGACGGCGAACGCGAAACGGTCCCCCGTCTCCCAGTCCCGTTGTCGCTCCCGGATCCACCGGTCCGCGCCGGTCTCGTCATCCACGGCCGGACCCGCCCAGCGGCGCAGTGTCTCGTCCCGGTACGCCGCGACCAGGTCGGCGGCGTCCGCCGCGCGCCAGGGGCGCAGAGTCAGCGCGGGGGTGCCGGGGGTGGCCTCCGCCGACGGGTACGCCGTCACCGCGCACCGAACCGGTCGCGCAGTTCCCTCTTGAGGATCTTCCCGCTGGCGTTGCGCGGCAGTTCGTCCACGAAGATCACTTTCTTGGGAGTCTTGAACGACGCCAGCTTCTCGCGGGCGTGGGCGATCAGTTCGGCCTCGGTGACCTCGCCGCAGGGGACGACGAATGCGGTGACGGCCTCGATCCACCGCTCGTCGGGAAGGCCGACCACGGCCGCCTCGGCGACCTGCGGATGAGCGTACAGAACGTCCTCGACCTGGCGCGAAGCCACCAGTACGCCACCGGAGTTGATGACGTCCTTCACCCGGTCGACGACCGTGTGGTAGCCGTGCGCATCGCGCACGGCGAGGTCGCCGGAGCGGAACCAGCCCTCGCGGAACGCCTCCGCGGTCTCCTCGGGCCTGTCCCAGTAGCCCTGGCACAGCTGCGGTGAGCGGTAGACGATTTCGCCGGGCGTGCCGTCGGGGACGTCCTTGCCCTCCTCGTCGACGACGCGGGCGTCCACGAAGAGCACCGGCCGGCCGCAGGAGTCCATGCGGCCCTTGTGCTCGTCGGGTCCGAGCACCATGGCCAGGGGACCGATCTCGCTCTGGCCGAAGCAGTTGTAGAAGGCGAGTCCCGGCAGGCGTTCCCGGAGGCGCTCCAGGACCGGCACCGGCATGATCGACGCGCCGTAGTACGCCTTGCGCAGTCCGCCGAGGTCGCGGGTGGCGAAGTCGGGGCGGTTGGCCAGCCCGATCCAGACCGTGGGCGGGGCGAACAGGCTGTCCGCGCGCCCGGCCTCGACCAGGTCGAGGATCCGGTCGCCGTCGGGCGCGTCGAGGACGATGTTCGTCGCGCCCACGGCGAGGTACGGCAGCAGGAACACGTGCATCTGCGCCGAGTGGTAGAGGGGCAGCGCGTGGACGGGGCGGTCCCCCGCGCTGAGGTCGAGTGCGGTGATCGCGCTCAGGTACTCGTGGACCAGTGCCCGGTGCGTCATCATCGCGCCCTTGGGCAGGGCGGTGGTGCCCGAGGTGTACAGCAGCTGCACGAGGTCCTCGGAGCGCGGCTCGGGACCGTCGTACGGCGGCGTGGACGGCAGCCGGGCGAGCAGCGAGTCCCCGGCGTCACGCAGGGGCAACGCCCGCACAGCGGCCGGGAGTCGTCCGGCCGGATCCGGGTCCGTGAGGACCAGGGCGCTGCCGGACTGGCCGACGATGTACGCGAGGTCGTCGCCGGTGAGGCTCTGGTTGACGGGCACGTGCACCAGGCCCGCGCGGGCGCAGGCGAGGAAGCCGATCAGGTAGGCGTCGGAGTTGTGACCGTAGGCGGCGACCCGGTCGCCGGGGGCGAGGCCCTGGCCGAGCAGGACGTTCGCCGCGCGGGAGACGGCGTCGTCGAGTTCGGCGTACGTCCAGGAGCGCTCGCCGTACTCGACGGCGACGCGTGCCGGGGTGCGGCGGGCGCTGCGCCGCAGGACTCCGTCGACCGTGCTGCCGTGTCCAGGCGTCATGACAGATGATCCTGGGTCCGGCGCGGCGAGAGGTCAAGAACCGCCTTGATACCGCCCCCCTGGGGCTAATTGACATGCTGTCAGATAGCTCCAGCAGCGCACGCGCCGTTGACACAGCCCCCGCCTGACACGAAAGTTTCACCGCACACGACCATCCCCGAAAGATACTTTCAGACGGTGGGCGGGAGGCCTCATGACGAGCGACGACGCGGCAGGCAGAGCAGCGGGCGGGCTGACCCGCCGCCAACTTGGCTTGGGAACACTGGCGTTGGGCGGGGCTATCGCGCTCGCGGCCCTGCCCGCCGGCCCGGCCGCGGCCGCCCCGGCGAACGGCAGCCCCACCCTGCGGCACGGATCCCCCGAGCGGGCCGGCCTGCTCGCCGCCCCGCTGCGCCAACTCGTCGAGGACGCCGAGGCGTTCCTCGGCCCGTCCCCCACACATCCCTGGTACGCGGGTGCCGTGCTGCTCGCCGGGCGCGGCGGAACCGTGGCGCTGCACGAGCCGATCGGCATGGCGGTGCGCTACTCGGCGTACGACGAGAAGACCGACACCGCCGTGGAGTTCCCGGCGGACCGGCGGATCCCGATGACCCGGGACACCGTCTTCGACCTGGCCTCGGTCTCCAAGCTGTTCACCTCGATGCTCGCGGTGCAGGAACTCGAACGGGGCACGCTGGAGCTGGAGGGCCGGGTCGCGTCCTACCTCCCGGAGTTCGGGCGCGCGGGCAAGCAGGACGTCACCATCCGCCAACTCCTCACCCACACCTCGGGATTCCGGGCCTGGATCCCGCTGTACGACGCGCCGACGTACGAGCGGAAGCTGGAACTCGTCTGGAACGAGGCACCGATCAACCCGCCCGGCACCGCGTACCTGTACTCGGACCTGAACATGATCTCCATGCAACTGGTCCTGGAGGCGGTCACCGGGCGCGCCCTGGACACCCTGCTGCACGAGCGGATCACCGGGCCGCTGGGCCTCGACCGCACCCGCTACAATCCGCCCGCCTCCTGGAAGCCGCGGATCGCGGCCACCGAGGACGCCCGCAAGCCCTGGTCGGGCCTGGACCGCGGTCTGGTGTGGGGCGAGGTGCACGACGAGAACGCCTTCAGCCTCGGAGGTGTGGCCGGGCACGCGGGCGTGTTCTCGTGCGCGTGGGACCTCGCGGTCCTGGGCCGTACGCTGCTCAACGGCGGCGCGTACGGGCGTACCCGCATCCTGCGGCCCGAGTCGGTGGAGCTGATGTTCACCGACTTCAACACCGCCTTTCCCGGCAACGAGCACGGCCTGGGCTTCGAGCTCCACCAGCACTGGTACATGGGCGCGATGGCCACTCCGCGCACCGCGGGGCACACCGGCTTCACGGGCACCTCGCTGGTCCTCGATCCGACCACCGACTCGTTCCTGGTCGTCCTCGGCAACTCCGTGCACCCGGTGCGCAACTGGCGCTCCGGCTCCGCTCCGCGCGTCGCCACCGGCAACGACCTGGCACGGGCCGTACCGGTCCGACCGACGCGAGGCCGCACGGCGTGGTTCTCCGGGATGGCGAGCGCCACGACGGCGACTCTGGCCCTCCCCGTGCTCGACACCTCCGCGGGCGGCGCCCGGCTGCGGTGCGACCTGTGGTGGGACACCGAGCCCGGGTCGGACGTGCTCGTCCTGGAGTGCACGACGGACGGGGGCGCCACCTGGCAGCCGGTGCCGTTCACCACCACGCGCCGGGGCGAGGAGCCGCAGCCGCACCCCACGGGCACCGCCACCGGCTACTCGGGCCGTGTCTGGCACGGGCTCACGGCCGGCCTCCCGGCGGCCGGACGGCTGACCCTGCGCTGGCGGTACACGACCGACCGCCTGTACGTGGGCCGCGGCGCCTACGTCGACGCCCAGCGGGTCGAGACCGGCCGCGCCGTCCTGTTCGACGAGGCGCGCCCGGCGGACTCGGCCCGGGTCGAGGCGAAGGGCTGGACGGCGTCCGCGGACTGAGGAGATCGACACCCGGTCGAATTCGATCAATTCCAGCATTCCCGTCCCCGGGAAACCGTCGACAACGGAAATAGAACACCTCATTCCCCTGCCTTTCTTTCAGGTTTCTCTCAGATCCCGGCCCGGACGGGGCCGGCACCGTCGGGGTCTTCCTGCTGGACGGCACGGACGGCGTGGACGGCAGCAACCGCGCGATCTACCGGATCAACCACTTCGCCGTCCCCTACGCGGCGATCGGGGCGGCGGGCATCGGCTGGTGCGCGCTGGCCCGGGCCGCCCACACCGCGGCCGCGGGCCTGTCCGGCGCCGGCGCCGGACCCGCGCACCTCGCCTTCCGCGAGGAGGACCTGCTGGTCACCGATGTCGGCGCCAACATCACCCCCCGGGTCGCGGAACTCACCCGGTGGCTGGCGGCCGCCGCGGCCCATCTGCTGGACGGCCCGGTGGCGGTGACGGGCGACCGCCACCACGAGCCGTTCCAACTGCTGCGCGTCCTGGACTCCGTGGCCGCCCTGCTGCCCTTCGGCATGCGCAGCACCCTGTCCGCGGCCAGCTCGACGTCCTCGGGCTCCGAGGTGCCCATGCGGCTGTACTGGGGTGACGCCGACGGCTCCCCCGGGGTGACCGGCCTGACCCTGAGCGGCGAACTGCCCGATCTCGGCGAGCTGTCCCCGCAGGCGCGCAGCTATCACGACCTGCTCATCGAGAACTGGACCGCGCACGGCGGCGACGCCGTCGTCCGGCATCTGGCCGACGCCCGCGAGCCGTTGGACATCTCGGGGCCCGAAACGCACGCGCGGGCGCTGGAGGTCCTGGAGGCCCTGGACCCCTCGCTGGCGGTCGTCCAGGCCGTCTCCGAGGGCCAGGAGGTGGGCGCCGACCGGATCAACCAGGCCCTGCGCACGCCCGGGATCAGCACCGGAGCGCTCGCCGTCCTCGCGGGGAAGGCGCTGACGGACCCGGACACCGGAATGGAGGCCCTGGCGCCCCTGATGTCGAGCCCCGTCGTCTCCCAGGCCTTCCGCGACCAGCTCTTCGACGATCTGCTCCACGGGCGGACGGACGTGGCCCGCCGCGACTTCGAGAACATGAGCGCCGCCCTCACCTCCACCGGGCGGAGCCTGGATCCCCTGGACGAGGTCCTGGCCGGCGTCTGTACCTGGCGGCCGAGCGGGGCGCGGAGATCCTCGCCGTGGACGACGAGGACGGCGCCCTGGCCTGGAAGGCGCCCGCACGGCTGCCGGCTCCGGTCCTGGCGTCGCCGCTGCCGTTGGAGGAGCACCTGGTGGTCGCGGACGGGAGGGGACGGTGAGATGCCTGGCGGCCGCCGACGGCTCCGCCGTGTGGGAGGCCCGGCTCGGCGCGCCGGTGGTGGCGCCGCCGGTCCGGGCGCTCGACACGGTGATCGTCGGGGACGTCGCGGGCACGGTCCACTGCCTGGGCGCCGCGGCCGGCGAGCCGGTCCGGCGCGCGCACCACGGGGAGCGGGAGGAGTTCTTCGCACTGTGCTCCGACGGGGCCGCGGTGTACGCGGGCGGCTGGAGCGGCCGGCTTCATCTGCTGGACGCCGCGGACGGCGCGTCGCTGCGGAGCTTCGACCTCGGCGGCCAGATCCTGGCCACGGCCTGCTCCCCCGGTGGCCGCAGCGTTCACGCCGCCTCGTCCGGCGGAACCTGCACACACTGCCCGCCGCGGCGGCGAACAGCACCGCGGTCCGGTAGCAGGAGGTACGGGGCGCGGGTCTCCACGGTGCGGGGGCGCCGCTCTCCACCGTGCGGGGGGGCGGGTCTCCATCGTGCGGGGGCGTAGGCCTTCGCCATGCGGGGGCGCGGGTCTTCGCCATGCGGGGGCGTGGCCTCGGCGGCCCGGTGGCGGCGCGCGCCAGGTAGTCCGGGCCGCCCCGGCCGATGACGCCGCCGGCCGGCGCGGCGGGCAGTCCGCCACCGTGCGGCCGCAGGCAGGCGGCGGCCTGGGCACACCCCTCGCAGGTGGCGAGGTGCCGGGTGAGGTCCTCGGGGGTCTCGGCGGCGGACGCGGGACGCGTGACCGCGTCCAGCAGCCCCGCGTAGCCGCGGCACTCCGCGCCCCTCGGACATACGGGCGGGGGCACCGCTCTCCCCACCACGCCAGGGCGCGAGGCACCGCTCTCCCACCACGCAGGACACGGGGCACCGCTCTCCCCACCACGCAGGACACGGGGCTCCGCCGCTCTCCCCACCACGCCAGGGCGCGAGGCACCGCTCTCCCCACCACGCAGGACGCGAGGCACCGCTCTCCACCGCGCGGGGACACGGAAGCGCCGGTCCTCACCGCGCCGGGCGTGCGAGGGCGAGGGGCCCGCGTCCTCAGGCGTGCCGGCCTTCGAGTACCGCCATGGCGGCGTTGTGCCCGGGCACTCCGCTGACCCCGCCGCCGCGTACCGCGCCCGCGCCGCACAGCAGCACGTTGGCGTGCCGGGTCTCCACGCCCCAGCGGCCGGTGCCCTCCTGGGCGTACGGCCAGCTCAGCGCCCGGTGGAAGATGTTGCCGCCGGGCAGGCCCAGGTCCCGCTCCAGGTCCAGCGGGGTCTTCGCCTCGATGCAGGGCCGTCCGTCGGCGTCGCCGGCCAGGCAGTCGGCGAGCGGTTCGGCGAGGTGCGCGTCGAGCTGCGCGAGGGTCGACTTCAGCAGCTCCCCGCGTACGGTGTCGTTGTCCCGGGCGAAGAGCCGGGCGGGCGTGTGCAGGCCGAACAGGGTGAGCGTCTGGTAGCCCTGTTCGACCAGGGCGGGGCCGAGGATGGTCGGGTCGGTCAGGGAATGGCAGTAGATCTCGGAGGGCGGCGCGGCGGGCAGCTCGCCCGCGGCGGCCCGCGCGTGGGCGTCGGCGAGCTGCCGGTACCCCTCGGCGATGTGGAAGGTCCCGGCGAAGGCCTCGCGCGGGTCGACGGCGGTGTCGCGGAGCCTGGGCAGCCGCTTGAGCAGCATGTTCACCTTCAACTGGGCGCCCTCGGCGGGCTCCGGCGGCTCCTCGCCGGTCAATGCGGCCAGGGCCTGCGGGGAGGCGTTCACCAGCACGTGCCGGGCGCCGACGGTGGCCTCGCCGTCCCGGGTGCGGTACGTGACTTCCGCGGCGCGTCCGTCGCTCGCCACCCGGGTCACCTCGTGGCCGGTGGCGATGACGGCGCCGGCCCTGCGGGCCGCGGCGGCGAGGGCGTCGGTCAGGGCGCCCATGCCGCCGACCGGTACGTCCCAGTCGCCGGTGCCGCCGCCGATCACGTGGTACAGGAAGCAGCGGTTCTGTGCCAGGGACGGGTCGTGCGCGTCGGCGAAGGTGCCGATGAGGGCGTCGGTGAGGACCACTCCGCGTACGAGGTCGTCGGCGAAGCGGTCCTCGACGGCGACGCCGATCGGCTCCTCGAACAGGATCCGCCAGGCCTCCTCGTCGTCGACGCGGCGGCGCAGTTCCTCGCGGGTGGGCAGGGGCTCGGTGAGCGTGGGGAAGACGCTGCGGGCGAGGCGGCCGGTCATGCCGTAGAAGCGCTGCCAGGCCTCCCACTCGCGGTCGGAGCCGGTGAGCCGGGCGAACGCCTCGCGGGTCCGCTCCTCGCCGCCGCCCACGAGCAGTCCGGTGGGCCGCCCCGCGCGTTCGACGGGCGTGTACGAGGAGATCGTGCGGGTACGCAGCCGGAAGTCCAGGCCCAGGTCCTGGACGATCTTTTGGGGCAGCAGGCTGACCAGGTAGGAGTAGCGGGACAGCCGTGCGTCCACGCCGGCGAACGGGCGGGTGGAGACGGCGGCGCCCCCGGTGTGGTCCAGCCGCTCCAGCACGAGCACCGACCGTCCGGCCCGGGCCAGGTAGGCGGCGGCGACCAGTCCGTTGTGCCCGCCGCCGACGATGACGGCGTCGTACGTCCCGTGTCCCTCGTGTGCGCTCATGGTTCTTCGTAACACGCGGTGATCCACTTCGGCCAGGGCGCGGCCCGCTCCGGATCCGGGACAGCACAGCTAGGGCCCCTCGGCCGCGCGCTGTCCGCGCAGGACGGCGACCCTGCGGTACAGCTCTGCGGCCTCCCCGCCACGGCCGAGCTGTTCCAGGCAGTGGGCCTCGTCGGTGCGGCTGGAGAGGGTGTCGGGGTGGCCGGCGCCCAGGACGCGCTCGCGAGCGTCGGCCACGGCGCGGTACTCGGTGAGCGCGTCGGCCCAGCGGCCGAGCCAGCCGAGGCTCACCGCGACCTCGCGGCGGCTGACCAGGGTGTCGGGGTGGTCGGGGCCGAGCGCGCGCCCGCGGATCGCGCACACGTCGCGGGACTCGGCCAGGGCCTCCTCCCAGCGGCCGAGCCGGCCGAGGTTGACCCCGAAGCCGTGGCGGGCGCGCAGGGTCTCGGGGTGCGCGGGGCCGTGCACCCGGGTGCGGTCGTCGATCAGGGCGCGGTACAGATGGAGCGCCTCCGCGCTGCGGCCGAGCCGGCCCAGGCTGATGCCGACCTCGTAGCGGGCGGCCAGGGTGTCCGGGTGGTCGGCGCCGAGTGCCCGGGCGCGTGCTTCGGCGACGTCGCGGTAGGTCTCCAGGGCCTCCACCCACCGCCCCAACTGGCCGAGTGCGTACGCGACTTCGAACCTGGTGACCAGGGTGTCGGGGTGCTGCGGCCCGAGCACCCGGGCGCGGGCGGCGGCGACCTGGCAGGCCATGCGGTAGGAGTCGTCCAGGCAGCCGAGCCGGCTCAGGCTGAAGGCGAGGTTGTGCCGGCAGCGCAGGGTGTCGGGGTGGTCCGGGCCCATGATGCGCTCGCGCGCGGCGAGCACCGCGGCGTACACCTGGTGCGCGTCGAAGTGGCGGCCCAGGCGGCCCAGCACGTACGCCATCTCCTGGCGCACGGCGAGTGTGTCCGGGTGGTCGGAGCCGAGGGCCCTGATCCGCGCCTCGGCCACCTGCTTGTACTCGCGCAGCGCTTCGGCGGCGCGCCCGGTGCGGCTGAGGCCGAAGGCGAGTTCGTAGCGGCTGGCGAGGGTGTCGGGGTGGTCGGGGCCGAGGAGGCGGGCGCGCTCGCGGGCGACCGCGCGGTGCGCCTCGGTCGCCTCGTCCCAGCGGCCGAGCCGGCCCAGGCTCAGGCCCGCCTGGTGCCGGTCGGCCAGCGCTCCGACGGCCTCCGGTGGCGGGACGGGCCGCCCGTCGGGCGTCCGCCCGGTCTCGGCGGAGCCGTCGGCGGCGCGCGGGATCCACTCACCGGTCAGGGCGCCCGCCGCGTCCGGGCGTGCGTTGCGCGGTCCTCCGGCCCCGGCCGCCTTGTGACCGGTCGTCATGCCCCGTGTCCACGACGGCAGGCGGGCGTCGCGACCGGCGGGCTCGGACGGGTCGGGCCGTGGGAGCGGGGTGGCCACCGTGGGCGCGTACCGCGGCGCCGCCGTACGGCCGGCGATGATACGGCGGCTCAACTCGTGTGCGTCATCCGGTCGTTGCTCGGGAAGTTTGGCCAGCAGGTCGAGGACGATCCGCTCCAGGTACTCGGGGAGTTCGGCGCGGTGGCGGCGCGGCGGCTCGGGCGGGGTGTCGCGGTGGCCGACGAGGATCGCCCAGGCGTCGTCGAAGTCGAACGGTGGTGCCCCGGTGGCGAGTTCGTACAGCACACAGCCCAGCGAGTACAGGTCGCTGCGCTGGTCGACCTCGGTTCCGCCGATCTGTTCCGGCGACATGTAGTGCGGGGTGCCCATGGCGACGCCGGTGCCGGTCAGCCGGGCGGTGAAGCCGATGTCGTGGCCGAGCCGGGCGATGCCGAAGTCGCAGATCTTCACCGTGCCGTCGGTCAGGCGCATGATGTTCGCCGGTTTCAGGTCCCGGTGCACGATGCCCTGTTGGTGGGTGTAGGCGAGAGCGGCGGCGACCTGCTCGGCGATCTCGATGATGTCGGGCACGGCCAGGGGCCGGTGGCCGTTGTCCTCCAGCAGTTGTCCGAGGTTGCGGCCGTCGAGCATCTCCATCACGAGGTAGAGCACGCCGTCGGACTCGCCGAAGTCGTGAACCACCGTCACCCCGCGGTGCTGGAGCGCGGCGGCCACCCGGGCCTCGCGCCGGAACCGCTCGCGCAGCACGCGGGTGAAGGACGGGTCGTGGTGCCGGCCGAGCGGCTTGAGGCACTTCACCGCGACATGGCGGCCCAGCGACTCGTCCCGCGCCCGCCAGACCTCCCCCATGCCGCCGCGCCCGATCGTGTCGAGCAGCCGGTAACGGCCCTGGATCAGCATGGTCTCCGACATCTCGCGCCGCCCCCGTCGCCGTGTACCCCGCCTCTCCGGGCCGTGCCCGCCGTACGGGCCGCCCCCTGGCCCGTCCCGGCGCGGCCCGATCCGCGGGGAGGCCCTCGTCCAGTATGGCGAGCCGCCGCCCGGCTTTGTACGGGGCGGGACGGGCCCGGGATCCCGGAGCCGGCCCGCCCACCAGCCCTGACGCAGGCGCTCAGGACAGTGACATAAATGGGCAACGTACCTGATTTCCAAGGGAAAGGGAGCCGGCTGTGCGACGTCGATTCACACGCGCGCTGGCCACCGGACTCGCTGCGGGCGTGATGGCGGGCGGCGCGGCCATGGTGTCCGTGGGCACCGCGTCGGCAGCGCCCGCGAAGAGCACCACCTCGTACTCGACCGCGCACCACTGTCACCAGGTCAAGGCACACTTCGAGACCCGCCACGGCAAGAGGGTCCGGGTCTCGGAGCACATGGTCTGTACCAGGATGTGACCGACGGCTGAGGCACAGCCTCACCACAAGCGAAGGGGGCCCTTCCCGTCCGCGGGCGGGAGGGGCCTCGGCGAGCGGCCGGCGGGGCGTGGAGGGGCGGCCGTGCTCCCGGTGCGCCCGGCTTCAGGCCGGCTCCGGTGACGGTGGGTGCGCCCGCTCCGGCGGCGGCGTTCCGCTCACCGTCCGGTGCGCCGGCCTTCACCACGGTGACCGTCATCTGCGCGGACGGGTCGTCGTCCTCGGTCCCGCATCCCCGCGCCGCGATCTGCTGCCGCATTCCCGCCTGCCCGGGTGCGGCCGGGCGGGCGGGTCGCGATGATGGGTATGCGCGGGGCCGTGCGCCGGTCACCCGGCACTCGGAGAGGAGGCGCCGTCGTCATGTCACGTCCCACCCCGTCCCGCCCGGCGTCGAGCGGCACCGGTCGCGGAGACGGGCGCTCACGGCGGCCGAGTTGAGCGAGCGGGAGTCCACCGATCGCCCGACGACACACCTGGGGTGGGCCGCTGAGCTCTACCGGCGTGGCAAGCGGCTGGAGCTCATGCACCGGGCGATGGGGTTCGCCACGCTCTCCCTGGTCACCCTCGCCCCGTTGCTGATCGTGGTGGCCGCGCTCGATCCGCTGCACCACGGCGGGTTCGCGTTGTGGCTGGTGGACGGCATGGACCTGTCCGGCCGGTCCGCCGACGTGCTCTCCGAGGTCTTCAGCCCGGCCCGCAAGGTGGCCGGCAGCACCAGCGTGTGGGGTCTGGTGCTGCTGGCGGTGTTCGGCGTGTCCTTCGCGTCGAGCGTGCAGAACGGCTACGAGCGGGTCTGGCGGCTGCCCGCCGGACCGTGGCACCGGATCTGGCGGCAGGCCGTCTGGCTGATCGCGCTCATGGTGTACCTGTACGTGCAGGTGCTCACCCGCACCGTGTTCGACGGGACCTACCGCATGCTGCTGAGCGTGGGCATCGGCGTGCTGTTCTTCTGGTGGGGCCCGCACTTCCTGCTCGGCCACCAGGTGCGCTGGCGGCTCCTCTTCCCCGGCGCCCTCGCCACCATGGTGGGCCTGGTGGGTCTGCGGGCCTTCTCGTTCCTGGTGTTCACCCCGCTGATCGTGACCAACGCGTTCAGCTACGGCGCCATCGGCACCATCCTGGTGGTGGAGTCCTGGCTGGTCGGCGCGGGGTTCGTCGTCTACGGCGGCGCGCTGTTCGGCCATCTGTTCTGCGACCGCATGGGGCACCTGCTGAAGCACGAGGAGGGCCCCGAGGAATGAGTCCGCGCCGCACGGGACGGCATACGGGAGGGGGCCGGTCCGGCGAGCGGGCAGGCGGCATCGCTGGAAAAAACGCCGGCCCGGTGGGAGCCGGGGCGGCCGGTCGCGGCGGGGCGGCCCGCCGGCCGCCCCGCCGGTCTCACCTGCTCCGCAGCGTCTCGAGCGTCGCGTCGAGCCGGGCCGCGCGCGGCCGGTTGTGGGGGAGCTTCGCGAGCAGGACGGCCATGCCGCAGGTGTCGGTGAGCGCGGAGAAGACCAGTCCGCCCGCCACGCCTGCCGACAGGATCAGGAAGGCCGGGTGGACGAGCAGTCCGAGCACCACGCCGAGCAGCACCAACGATCCGGCGGTGAAGCGCACTTGGCGTTCCATGCTCCAGCCGGCCGAGCTGTCGCAGGCCGTCGGCCGGTGCAGCTCGTGACCCGCTGACGCCCAGGCCCCGGTGCCTCCGGCGAGGGTGGCGGCGCCGACGCCGTGCCGGGCCAGGTACACGCAGGCCTTGGCCGAGCGGGCGCCCGAGGCGCAGACGACGAGGACCTCGCCGCGCCCCGCCGCGTGCCGGATCTCGGGCAGCGCCTGCCGGACGCGGTCCAGCGGGATGTTGAGGGCGCCGGGGAGGTGTCCCGAGGCATACTCGCCGGGCGTGCGCACATCGATGACGGTCAGCTCGTCGAGCCTGGGGTGCGCCTGCTCGACGGCCAGGGAGACGGGGATGGAGGGAACGGTCACGGCAGAACGGGTCCTTTCCGGTCGGTGGGGTGGTCGACGTCGTCCCGAAGACGGACGTACAGTACCCCCAGGGGTATGTTGCAAGGAGTGATCGTGGAACTGGAGCTCGAGGGCACGGACCTCAAGGCCGTGCTGAACCGGTTGCGCCGGGCGCAGGGCCAGATCTCCGGGGTGATCCGGATGATCGAGGAGGGGCGCGACTGCGAGGAGGTCGTGACGCAGCTGGCCGCCGCCTCCCGCGCCCTGGACCGCGCCGGTTTCGCCATCATCGCCAGCGGCCTGCAGAAGTGCGTGGCCGACATCGAGGCCGGGCGGACGAACGGCCAGGACCCCGCGCAGATGCGGGCCCGCATGGAGAAGCTGTTCCTGTCGCTGGCGTGAGGACGGGCCGCCCACGGCCCGGTACGGGGGACCGGCCGGCCGGCGCTCATCGGGCCACCGCGTCGATAAGCATGAACGCCGCCACCGCCAGCAGCACCACGGCGAAGATCCGCTGCAACGCCGGCCCGGACACCTTCGCGGCCAGCCGCTTGCCGTCCCACGCGGCGAGGACCGCGGCACCGGCGAACGGCGCGATCACCGCCCAGTCCAGCCCGTCCGCCGTCCCGGCCCGCATCGCCAGCGCGGCCAGCGAGTTGACGGTGATGACCAGCAGGCTGGTGCCCACCGCCGCGCGCATGCGCAGGGAGAGCACGCCCACCAGGGCGGGTACGGCGAGGAAGCCGCCGCCGACGCCGAGGACGCCGGTGACCGCGCCGAGTCCGGCGCCGGCGGCCGCCGCGCGGCCGGGCCGGACCGGGCGGTCCGCCTCGGGCGTGGGGCGCGGGCGCAGCATCCGGACCGCGGCGACCGCCGCGATCAGCGCGAAGGCGGCGGTGAGCACGACCTCCGGGAGCCGTCCGGCGACCGCGCCACCGAGCATGGCAGGGCCGACGCCCGCGGCGGCGAACAGCAGACCGGTACGCCAGCGCACATGGCCGTCCCGGGCATGTGCGACGAGCGCGGTGGCCGAGGTGACGGTGACGATGACCAGGCTCGCGGTGGTGGCCGCGACCGGGGTGAAGCCGAGCAGGTAGATCAGGGCGGGGACGGCCAGGACGCTGCCGCCGCCCCCGAGCGTGCCCAGCGCCAGGCCGATAACGGCCCCGGCGGCCAGGGCGAGGAGCAGAGCACTCACGCGATCGTGCCGTCCTCGCCCCGCTGGTCCACCACGGGCAGTCCGGCCCGTACCCAGTCCCCCATCCCGCCGATCACGTCGACGGCGTCGGCGCCCCGGGCGGTCAGCAGTTCGGCGGCCTGCCGGGAGCGGTTGCCGGAGCGGCAGACGACGACAAGGAGCCGCCCGCGCGCCTCGGGCGGTACGTCGGCGTCCGAGGCGAGCGCGCTCAGGGGGAGGTGCAGCGCGCCGGGAGCATGTCCCGCGCGCCATTCCCGCGCTTCTCTCACATCCACGAGCACGGCGCCGCCGGATCCGCCGCCGGGCGCACCGCCCGCCGGGGCGTGGCCCGTGCGTGCGGCGGCCTCCGGAGCGGTGATACGGGCGGGACCGCGGCGGACCGGGCTCACCGGCACTGTTCCTCCCGTTCGGTCCGTACGGTGAGCCCGGCCTTCTGCGCGGACTCGAACCCGTCGTCCACCGCGACCACGTCACGGCCCACCGCGTCGAGCAGGGAGGCGGCCACGGCGGCCCGCATGCCGCCGGCGCAGTGCACCCACACCTGGCCGTCGGGGACCTCGCCGGTCCGCCGGTGCAGCTGGTGGACGGGGATGTGCACCGAGCCCTCGACGAAGCCCCCGGCGCGTTCGGAGTCGCGCCGCACGTCGAGTACGACGACGCCCTCCGCCGGGTGCCGCTCGGCGAGGTCCGCGAAGGTGGCCCGCGGGAAGGAGGCGGGCTCCTCGCCCGGGCGGAGCCAGGCGGACGGCCCGCCGGTGGCCGCGGCGGACGGGCGGTCGATGCCGACCCTGGCCAGCTCACGCTGGGCGTCGGCCAGTTGCGCGGGCGTCTCGGCGAGCAGCGTCACCGGCTTGCCCCAGGGCACCAGCCAGGCCAGGTAGGTGGCGAGCTTGCCCTCGGCCTCGAAGTTGAACGATCCCGCGACGTGCCCTTCGGCGAAGGCCACCCGGTTGCGCAGGTCGACGACCCACTCCCCCGCGGCCAGCCGGGCGGCTATCTCCTCGGGGTCGGCGACGGCGGGCGGGGTGAGGTCGACCGGGGCGGGTCCGGCGGCGTTGGCCGGTCCCATGTGGGTGTAGTACGCGGGGATGTCGTCCAGACCCGCGAGCAGGTCGGCGACGAAGGTGTCGACGTCGCGGGTGAGCGCGTCGTTGACCACGCGCTCCCGGCCGATGGTCGTGCTGTCGCCCTCCGTCTGACCGGAGGAGCAGAAGCTGCCGAAGCCGTGGGTGGGCAGTACCGCGGTGGCGTCGGGCAGTGCGGCGGCGAGCCGGTGGGCGGAGGCGTGCTGGGCGCGGGCCAGGCCCTCGGTCAGCCGCGGTTCGACCAGGTCGGGGCGGCCGACGGTGCCGATCAGCAGCGAGCCGCCGGTGAACACGGCGAGGGCGGCGCCGGCCTCCCGGAGGACGTACGAGGTGTGGTGCGGGGTGTGTCCCGGGGTGGCCATCGCGCGCAGGGTCAGCCGGGCGTCGCCGTCGACGGTCACGGTGTCGCCGTCGCGGACGGGGGTGCGCGCGAAGCGGACGTCGGCGCCTTCCGGGACGAGGTAGTCGGCTCCGGTCAGCCGGGCTAGTTCCAGGCCGCCGGAGACGTAGTCGTTGTGGACGTGCGTCTCGACGACGTACGCGATGCGCACTCCGTGCCGGGCCGCCGCCGCCAGCAGCCGGTCGACGTCCCTGGGCGGGTCGACCGCCACGGCGGTGCGCTCGCCTCCGGCCAGGTAGCTGCGGTTGCCGAGTCCTGTCAGCTCGATCGTCTCCACGAAGAACACAGGACGCTCCCTTCCTAGTGAAGAATTACCCCCCGGGGTATCTCGTCAGAGACTAGCACGAGTACCCCCCGGGGTATTCCCGCGCTAGTTCGGCGGCGGGTGCGGGAGGGGGCCGGGAACGTGGTGGGAGCGTGGTTCAGTCGGGAAGCACCAGGGCGCACGTCTCGCCCGGCTGGACGCTCACGGCGCGGTCGGCCAGGCGCACGTCGATCGGTGAGCCGTCGGACTCGGGCACGGCGATCCGGATCCGGCCGTGCTCCAGCCGCAGCCGGACGCCCCAGTGCCCCCGGTAGCGCATCGAGACGCCGTAGGAGGACAGCTCCGGCAGCGGGGCGGGATCGAGCCAGAGCGCGCCGTCACGGGTCTCCAGACCGGTCAGTCCGCGCTGTACGAGGTCGAGGGTGCCGCCCATGGCGCCGAGGTGGACGCCCTCACCGGTGGTGCCGCCCTGGATGTCGGCGATGTCGCTGCGCAGCGCCTCCTGCACGTAGGCCCACGCCTCGGCGCGGCGGGCGCGGGCCAGGACCCAGCCGTGCACCAGGCCGCTGAGGGTGGAGCCGTGGCAGGTGCGGTCCAGGTAGTAGTCGACGGTGCGCCGCCACAGGTCCTCGTCGAAACGGTGGCCCAGGCGGCCGAGGAGCGCGCACAGTTCGGCCGGGGAGAAGAGGTAGCCCAGCATGAGCACGTCGGCCTGCTTGGACGCCTTGTAGCGGTTGACGCTGTCGCCCTCCGCCTCCAGGATCCGGTCCAGGCGGCGGATGTCGCCGTAGCGTTCGCGGTATCCGGCCCAGTCGAACTCGGCCAGGCCGCCGTACCCCTCGAACTGGCTGATGACGCCGTCGTGGAAGGGCACGTGCAGCGTGCGGGAGACGTGCTCCCACTGGTCCAGCTCGGCGCCGTCCACGCCGGTGCGCTCGACGAGTTCACGGCGGCGCGGCTCGGGCAGGACGCGCAGCGCCTCCAGCGCGCGGTCGAGCACCCAGGCGGCCGTGACGTTGGTGTACGCGTTGTCGTCGAGGCCGGGCCGCTCGGCGTCCGGGTAGGCGTCGTGGTACTCGTCGGGGCCCATGACGCCGAGGATGCGGTGGCGTCCCAGATGCTCGTCCCAGGTGGCCGAGTCGGCCCAGAAGCGCGCGATCTGGAACAGCGTCTCGGCGCCCTTGGTGTGCAGGAACTCCGCGTCGCCGCTCGCCTCGCAGTACCGCCACACGTTGTAGGCGACCGCCGAGCCGACATGGTGCTGGAGGTGGGAGTGGTCCGGCAGCCAGCGGCCCGAGCGGGGGTTGAGGTGCAGCCGCTGGGTCTCCTCCCGGCCGTCGCTGCCGCTCTGCCACGGGAACATCGCGCCGCGCCGTCCGATCGCGCGCGCCGCCGAGCAGGCCCGCTCCAGGCGCCGGTGCCGGTAGTGCAGCAGGGCGCGGGAGACCTCGGGGAAGTGCAGGTTCAGGTACGGCAGGACGAACAGCTCGTCCCAGAAGACGTGGCCGCGGTAGGCCTCGCCGTGCAGGCCGCGGGCCGGTACGCCGACGTCCAGGTCGGCGGTGTGCGGGGAGAGGGTCTGGAGCACGTGGAAGAGGTGCAGGTGCAGGATGCGTCCCGGCTCCCCGGGGACGTCGATGGCGGCCCGGCGCCACAGCCGTCCCCAGGCCGTCCGGTGGCTCTCCAGCAGTCCGGCGAAGCCGGGCGCCGCGCCCACCCGGTCGATCGCCGCGTCCAGCGGATCGCTGATCGCCAGGTCGCGGGAGGTGTGCAGGGCGACGGTCTTGTCCAAGGTGGCGGTGCGGCCGGGTACCAGGCTCAGACGCACCCGCTGGATCGCGCGCGGGTGCTCGTGCCGAATGCCGGCCGGTCCGGCCGCCTTGTCGGCGGTCAGCCGGGCGGCCAGGCCGATCCGGATGTCGGAGGTCCGGGTCCGGCAGCGCAGCCACACCGTGTCCGGGGCCGCGGTGCCGGTGTGCACCTGGGTGAGGTGGCGGCCGTCCAGGTCCTGGTAGCGGCGTACTCCGGCGTTCGTCACGCCGCCGTCGACCGCCGCCTCGACCTCCAGGTCCGCCGGGCCGCCCTCGGCGGTGAACTCGGTGCGCAGGGCCGCCAGATACGGGTCGGCCATGTGCACGATCCGCTGCTGGCGCACGGTCAGCGTCCGCCCGTCGCCGAGCCCGTACCGGGTACGGCGCTCCAGCACGCCCGGGTCCAGGTGCAGGACCTGGTGGTGCTCGAGGACCGGCGCCGTGTCCGGGGTGAGCCAGGCGCCGCCCGCGAGGCGGAAGCGCAGCGGCAGCCAGTCGGGCAGGTTGACCAGGTCCTCGTTCTCGACCTGGCGGCCGGCGATGTGGGAGACGATCCGGTTGTAGCAGCCGGCCAGGTAGGTGCCCGGGTAGTGCGCCTCGTCAGCGGCGCACTCCGGCAGGGCTCCGCGCGTGGCGAAGCGGCCGTTGCCCAGGGCGCACAGGGACTCCCTCAGCCGTTCCTGCGCGGCGTCGTAGCCGTCGTAGGCCCAGGTCCGCGCCGTCGTCTCCGGCACCGCCGGATCACACCCGCTGCGGTACGACGGCGACCGGGCAGTGCGCGTGGTGCAGGAGGGTGTGGGCCGTCCGGCCCAGCTGGAGACCGAAGTGGCCCTCCCTGCGCCGTACCCCGACGATCACCAGGTCGGCGGCGGCCGAGCGGTCCACGAGCACCCGGTGCGCCGGCCCCTCGACCGTGGCGGCGCGCACCCGCACCGCGCGGTGCTCGGCCGCCGGTTCGCGCAGCAGCTCCTCCAGCACGGCGGCGGCCCGCTCCTCGTGCCGCCGGGCCGGCTCCTCGGCGAGCTCCGGGCTGCCGACGCCCTCGTGCACGGGGCGACGCCAGGTGCGCACGACGTCGAGGACGCAGCCGCGCACCTCGGCCTCCCGGAACGCGAACCGCGCGGCCTCGTGCCCGCTGTCGGAGTCTCCGGCGGCGAGCAGGATCCGCTCGTGGGTGCCGGCCAGGCCCGCCCGGTCGCCGCGGACCACGACGACCGGGCAGTGCGCCCGGGCCGCCACGGCCAGACCGACCGAACCCAGCAGCAGCCCCTTCAGCTGACCCCGCCCGCGAGAGCCGGTGACCAGCACGGAGGCATTGGCGGCCTCGCCCAGCAGGGCGGTGACCGTGTCCTGCGGAAGGATGTCGGTGGACACCTTCACCTCCGGGTCGCGCCGCTGGGCGCGCTCCGCGGCGGAGGCGACGATGTGCTCCGCCATCACCTGCTCCGAGGGGCGCCCCACCGTCCCCGACGGCACCGTGCCCTCGTACCGCTCCCACAGGGACGCGTACACCAGGCGCAGCGGGAGACCGAACCGGGCGGCCTCAGCCACCGCCCAGTCCACCGCCGTGAGGCTCGGGTCCGACCCGTCGACACCCACCACCAGGGGCAGTTCCACCGACCCCACCGCCTTCCGCCGGGGCTGCCGCCTCCTGCGGCAGCGCGTCCCACCTTCACCGTCGCATCCGGCAGGGCACGACGCGAGAGCGCTTCGGTCCTTCCGGGAGGCCGTTCGGGGACCGTTCGGCCCCTCCCGCCGCGCCGTCTCCGGGTTCCCCCGGCGCGGAGCGCCCGGTCCGCGCGCCGTCAGATCTCGGGTCCGGTGCCCGTGGCGGGCGAAGACGGCCGCTCGTCGGCCAGATCGGGTTCCAGGAGGGGGCGGCGGCGTGGTCCCGTGAGGTCGCACCGCACGTCCACCACGCCCTCGACGCTGCGTGCCAGGCGGATGACGAGCGGGATCAGGGAGGCGTCCGGGACCCGGCCGGTGAGCGTGACCACTCCCTCGCGCACCGCCACGCCCACCGACTCCGCCAGGAGCCCGGCGGCGACGACCTGGCGGCGGACCTCCTCCGCGATGTCCTCGTCGCCGCGCAGGAACACCTTCAGCAGGTCGGAACGGCTGACGATGCCGATGAGCACACCGTCGTCGCCGACGACCGGCAGGCGCTTGACGCCGTGCCGGGCCATGAGGCGGGCGGCCCGGCTGAGGGTGGCGGCGGGGTGCACGGTGACGGCCGGGGTGTTCATCAGCTCCTCGGCGGTCACGGCCCGGGCCTTGGCCGGGCGCGAGCCGGCCACGGGCGGCGACCCGCCGGGCAGGTCCGGTTCGTCGTCGCGAAGCTCCTCCTTGCGCAGCAGGTCGGCCTCGGAGACGACGCCGAGCACCCGGCCCCGGCCGTCCAGCACGGGCATCGCGCTGACGCCCCACTGCTCCATGGTCCGCACGATCTCCTTGAACATCGCTCCACCGGCCAGCGCGACGACGGTCGGGGTCATCACGTCGCAGACGGTGTACTGGGAACCCTGCATGATGTCCTCCGGCGGGCTCGAAGAGGGGCGGGCGCGAGGATCAGACGAGGCGGTCCAGGCCGTACGCGCTGAGTCCGCCGACGAGTTCCCGGCCCGTGACCAGTTCCGGTTCGATGCGGACGAAGACCACCTGCGGCGAGGGCACCCAGGAGCGCGGGCCGCCGTGGAGCAGACGCCGGTGCTCGGCGGGGTCGGTCACCACCGCGGCGGGGCCGGTGACGACGACGCTCCAGCCGGAGTGCGCGACCGCGTCCACCTCGTCGGCCTCGAAGGCGACCACCGCGCCGTCGATCGCGCGGACCAGTTCGGAGGTGGCCGAGGTGCACAGCAGCACCGCGCCGTCGCCGTCCAGGGCGAAGTTGACCGGGAGCACCGCGGGCAGGGCGTGCCGCGTATGGACGATACGGCCCACCGGCGCCTTGGCCAGCAGCCGCAGGCACTCCTGCCGCCCGAGCTCGCGGAACCCGTCGTTGCGATACATCAGTCATCCGTCTTTCCACCTGGCGGAGCGCGTGCGGCCGTTCCGCGCCGCGTCTCCTGCGTGTCTTCTGCGCCTGTCCCGCGTGTCCCCGTCCCGGGGCGGCCCCGGCGGCCGGGCACGGGGGCCGCGCCCGGCGTCCGGCCCGTCAGGCCGCGGGCACCGGGACGACCTCGCGCCGCGGACCACCGAGCACGACCTTCAGCGCCCCCGTCTCGGTGGCATGGGCGAAGACGTCGTAGGCCTCCTCCATGCGCTCCAGCGGGAACGTGTGGGTGACCAGCTGGGAGGCGGGCAGCCGGCCGGCCGCCGCCATCCGCAGCAGCGTCGGCGTGGAGTGGGTGTCGACCAGGCCCGTGGTGATGGTCACGTTCTTGATCCACAGCTCTTCCAGGTGCAGGGTGGCGGGCTTGCCGTGCACTCCGACGTTGGCCACGTGGCCTCCGGGCCGCACCATGCGCGTGCACAGTTCGAAGGTCTCCGGTACGCCCACCGCCTCGACGACCACGTCGGCGCCGAGCCCTCCGGTGAGGTCGTCGACCAACTGCTCGGGGGCCTCGCGCGCGTCGGCCACGGCCTCGGCGCCGAGCTTGCGGGCGGCTTCCAGGCGGGTGGCGGCCAGGTCCACGGCGATGACGCGCTCGGGCGCGAACAGCCGGGCGGTGGCGATCGCCGCGAGTCCGACGGGCCCGGCGCCGACCACGACGACGGTGTCACCGGGCCGTACCCGCCCGTTGAGCACGCCGACCTCGTAGGCGGTCGGGAAGATGTCGGCCAGCAGCACGCCGTCCACGTCGGTCACCGCGGCGGGCAGCGGATGCACGGAGAGGTCGGCGAAGGGCACCCGCACGAACTCCGCCTGGGTGCCGTCGATCAGGTGGCCGAGGATCCAGCCCCCGCCGCCGCGGCACTGGCCGTACATGGCCTCGCGGCAGAAGCGGCACCGGCCGCAGGAGGTGACGCAGGAGACGAGCACCCGGTCGCCGGGCCGTACGGTGCGCACCTCGGCGCCGACCTCGACGATCTCGCCGACGGCCTCGTGCCCCAGCACCGTGCCGGGGCGGACCTCGGGCACGTCGCCCTTGAGGATGTGCAGGTCCGTCCCGCAGATGGTCACGGCGTCGACGCGCACGACGGCGTCGGTGGCCTCCTCGAGGTCCGGGTCGGGGACCTCCTCCCAGGCGGACTGCCCGGGGCCGTGGAAGACGTAGCCTTTCATGCCGAACCTCACCCTCTTCGCTCCGGGTGGCCTTCGCGGACGGACGGCCTTCATGACCGGACGGCCGGGATCCGGCGGTCCGCGGCCGGCGGGCGCCGCCCGCGCTCGGGCGCGACACCGGGACCGCCCACGCCTTCAGCTTCTCCGACGGTCCGGGGTTCCGCATGGGCCGGTCGGCCCCATCGGCCGCCCGCGGGAGCGGGTGCCCGCGGGCCGGTCGGACCGCGGGCTGTTCCGCCACCGCGAAGGGGACCGAACGGCCCTTCCCCGCACCGCTCCGGACCGGCTTGGCTGACCGCATGTCCGAACGTCCCACCGGGCCCGCCGTGAACCACGCGGAACGCATGATCGGCACCACGACCGTGGTGACGCTGAGCGGCGACGTCGACCTCGTCACGAAGCTGTCCCTCGCCGCGCGCCTCGACGCGCTGACCGACAAGCCGCGACCGGACCTGGTGCTCGACCTGCGGCCCGTGCCCTTCATCGACTGCGCCGGGCTGGGTCTGCTGTGCCGGGTCCGCAACCGCGTCGCGGCCCGCGGTGGCCGGCTGCGGCTGGTCAGCGGCAGTTCGTCCTTCCGGCGGATCCTGCGCCACACCGGCCTGACCGGTGTCTTCCAGGTGCTGCCGGAGTACGGGGAGGACAACCCGGCCGCCGGGCCGGTCCCCCGGCAGGGGGTGGTCGCCGCGGGCCCGGGATGAACGGCGGACGGACGGCCACCAGGGTGGGACGAAAGGTGGGGCCGGCGCACGGAAGGACGTTCGACGCACGGGCTGGTGAGCGGAGAAGACGGGAGACAGGGAGGCGCGACCGGTGAGCGGCAGGACGGGCCACGGGCGCACGCCGCGCAGGCTGTGGCCGTGGCGCCGCAATCCGCTGCGCCGCCACGAGGACATCGTCGAGGCCTGGGCGATCCTGGTGATGTGGCTGGTGATCGTGGCCGGCGGCGCGGTCGCCGGGACGGTGGCGGCGCGCGCCGCGGGCCAGGAACTCGCCTGGCAGCGCGCCGACCGGCACCCGGTCCGGGCCGTGCTGCTCACGGCCGCCCCGGCGACCGCGCCCACGGAGAACACGAGCTACCGGGCCCCGGCGAAGGTCCGCTGGACCGGCCCCGACGGCACCACCCGTACCGGGCAGACCCTGGTGAGCACGGGCCTGCCGGCCGGTGCGGCGGTCACCGTCTGGCAGGACGGCCGGGGCCATCTGGCCGCCGAACCGCCCGGCCCGGCGGAGGCGACCGCGCAGGCCGCCCTGTTCGGCACCTCGGCGGCGCTCGTCCTCGGCGGCCTGGTCCACGGCTCGACGACCCTGGTCCGCCGGCGGCTGGACCGGCGCCGCTACGACCTGTGGGGCGCGGAGTGGGATCTCGTCGGACCGCGCTGGGACCAGAAGACGAGCTGACCCGCCCCGCCGGCCCGGACGCCCCGGAGGCGTGCGGCGCCCGGAAGCGTTCGAATGGAGTCGAGGCGGTCTGCCGCCGCGCCGCCGGGACCACGTACGAGGAGGTGGCGGCGCATGCGCTACGAGAACCGCGCGGACGCCGGACGGCGCCTGGCCCGGTGCCTGGAATTCCTGCGCGACGAGGACGCGGTGGTGCTCGGGGTGCCCCGGGGCGGCGTCCCGGTGGCCTTCGAGGTGGCCCGGCACCTGGGCGCTCCGCTCGACCTGGCCGTGGTGCGCAAGCTGCCCGTGCCCTGGCAGCCGGAACTCGGTTTCGGCGCCCTCGGTGAGCACGGGGTACGCGTCATCGACCGGGCCGTCCTGGCGGAGAGCGGGCTGGATCCCGCCGAGCGGGAGACCGTCGAACGCGCCGAGCGGGCCGAACTGGAGCGGCGCCTGAGCCACTTGCGCGAGAGCCTCCCGCCGCTGCCCGTGGCCGGGCGGACCACGCTCGTCGTCGACGACTCGCTGTCGACCGGCGCCGCCGCGGAGGCCGCCTGCCGGGTGGCGCGGACCCGCGGCGCCGCGCGTGTGGTCCTCGCGGTCCCGGTCGGGCCGGAGGCGGCGCTGCCGCACCTGCGCACGGTGGCCGACCGGGTCGTCTGTCTCCAGCCGCTGCGCCACCTCGGTTCCGTCGGGGCCTGGTACGCGGACTTCGGGCAGGTCACCGACGCGGAGGTGGCCACCCTGCTGGCCGAGGCCCGGCGGGCCACCGCGACCGCCGCCGGACCGCTCCCCGGATCCCCCCCGGAGTCCCCCTCCCCGGACCGGGAGGTGGAAGTGCCGGCCGGTCCGGTGCGCCTGTGCGCACGGCTCGCACTGCCGCCCACGCCACCGGTGGCGGTGGCCTACGCGCTCGGCAGCGGCCGGAGCTGCCCGGCCCATCAGCGCGTGGCCGCCGCCCTGCGCCGGGCGGGCCTGGGCACGCTGCTGATCGACCTGCTCACCGAGGACGAGGAGCGCACCCCGCACAACGTCTTCGACATCGTGCTGCTGGCCCGGCGCCTGCGGGCCGCCACCGACTGGCTGCGCCGGGAGACCGGCCTGCCCGTGAGCCACTGCGGGGCGGGTACGGGCGCGGGCGCCGTGCTGGAGGCCGCGGCGGAGGACGACATCCGCGCCGTGGTCTGTCTCGGCGGCCGCCCCGATCTGGCGCCGCCCGCGGCGCTGGCCCGGGTGCACGCCCCTTGCCTGTTCGTCGTCGGTGCCCGGGACACACGGCTCCTCGGCCTCAACCGGCTCGCGGCGGACTGGATGCGCTGCGACCACCAGGTGGTCCCCGTGCCCGGCGCCACCGACCTGTTCACCGAGCCGGACACGGTGGAGGCGGTGGCGGACCTGGCCCGGGACTGGTTCACCACCCATCTCGCCCGGACGGAGGGGGCGTCGAGGCCGCTGACGTCGGCGTGAGCAGAGTCCGCCGCCCCCGCGTCCGCCCGGGTGCGCGGACGCCCGCCGGAAAGTACGGTGTCCTGCTGTGAGGGCGGACAACGGGGCGGCGCTGCCGCGCAAGACCTACGAGAGCGAACTGCTGCGCCTTCAGACGGAGTTGGCGAAGCTCCAGGAGTGGGTGCGGGTCACCGGGGCCCGGCTGGTCGTGGTGTTCGAAGGACGGGACGCGGCCGGCAAGGGCGGCACCATCAAGCGGGTGACCGAGCACCTCAACCCGCGCATCGCCCGGATCGTGGCGCTGCCCGCGCCGACCGAGCGCCAGCGCACCCAGTGGTACTTCCAGCGGTACGTCGAGCAACTTCCGGCCGCCGGGGAGATCGTGCTGTTCGACCGGTCCTGGTACAACCGGGCCGGGGTCGAGCACGTGATGGGCTTCTGCACCAAGGAGGAGCACCAGCGGTTCCTGCGCCAGTGCCCCATCTTCGAGCGCATGCTCGTGGAGGACGGGGTCCTGCTGCGCAAGTACTGGTTCTCGGTGAGCGACGCCGTGCAGCAGGAGCGCTTCCGGCGCCGTCTGGACGACCCGCTGCGACGCTGGAAGCTGTCGCCGATGGACCTGGAGTCCATCACCCACTGGGAGGCGTACTCGCGGGCCAAGGACGAGATGATGGTGCACACGGACATCTCCGAGGCGCCGTGGTACGTCGTGGAGAGCGACGACAAGCGCCGCGCCCGGCTGAACATGATCGCCCATCTGCTCGGCACCGTGCCGTACCACGAGGTCTCACCGACGGTGCTGCGGTTGCCGGAGCGGCCGCCGCCGACCGGCTACGAGAGGCCGCCGCGCGATCTTCAGACCTACGTCCCCGATCACACGGCGGGCCTGTGACCTCACGCCCGTTCGGGCACCACGGCCACCGGGCAGGCCGAGTGGTGCAGGGCGGTGTGGGCGACCCGGCCGAGCTGGAGCCCGAACCGCCCCGCCCGGCGCCGGACTCCGACCACGAGCAGGTCGGCGCCCGGCGCGGCGGCCAGCAGCACCCGGCGGGCCGGCCCCTCCACGGTGCGCCGGCGCACCTTCACCTCCGGCGGCAGGTCGCGCAGCGCGGCCTCCAGGGCGTCGGCGGCCCGCTCCTCGTACACCCGCTCGGGCTCCCCGCCGATCAGCGGATGGTCGAGGGTCTCGTGCGCGGGGCACCGCCAGGCCCGTACGGTCTCCAGTTCGGCCCCGCGGCGCAGGGCCTCCTCGGCCGCGAACCGCACCGCGGCCGCGGAACTGTCCCCGACACCGACGACGACGCGGCCGTGCACCGGGGTCCGGGCCTGGTTGTCGTGGCTGCCGCGGATCACGATCACGGGGCAGTCGGCGTGCGCGGCCACGAACAGGCTGACCGAACCGAGCAGCAGGTCGACGACCGCGTTGCGGCCGCGGGCGCCCACGACCAGGGCGGAGGCGTTCTTGCCCTCCCGGACCAGCGCGTACTCGGGCGCCTCGGGCAGCGCGGCCCTGCTGATCGGCAGGTCGGGGTGGCGGGCGCGGGCGCGCCGGGCGGCGGCCGCGACGACCTCCTCGGCCTCCACCTGGTCGTCCGGCTTGCCGAGTTCGCGCGCGAGCGCGGCGCCCTCGTAGCGCGCCCAGAGCGAGGCGTACACCACCCGCAGCGGCACCGCGCGCAGAGCGGCCTCGTCGGCGGCCCAGTCGGCGGCCCGCAGGCTGGATTCGGAACCGTCGACTCCGACGACCAGCGGCAGATCCATGGTCCTCATCCTCCCTCTCCGAGGTCGAACACGATGCGCGCCTTGACCTGACCGCGCAGCACCTCGTCGATGGACTCGTTGACGGCGCTGAGCGGACGGCTCTCCCGGATGACCCGGGTACGGCCCTCCGCGTGCAGTTGGAAGACCTCGGCGAGGTCCTGCCGGGTGCCGACGATCGAGCCGATCACCGAGGTTCCGCCGAGCACGGTGTCGAAGATCGGGACCCGGACCGTGCCCCGCGCGGGCAGGGCGACCATGACGAGCCTGCCGCCGCGCCGCAGCCCGGAGGCGACCGCCTCGAAGGCGGCCTCGTTCACCGCGAGGGCGATCGCCGCGTGCGCGCCGCCGTACCGTTCGAGTTCCCGGCCGACGTCCTGGGTACGGGCGTCGATCAGGATGTCCGCGCCGAGTTCGGCGGCGAGTTCGAGCTTGTCGTCGGTGACGTCGATCGCGGCGACCCTGGCCCCGGCGATCTTCGCGTACTGGACGGCCAGGTGGCCGAGCCCCCCGACCCCGAAGACGGCGACAAGCTGGGCCGGCCGGACGCCGGCGACCTTGAGGGCCTTGTACGTGGTGACGCCCGCGCAGGTCAGCGGGGCCGCGTCGAGGGCACTGACGCCGTCGGGCACCGGTTGCGCGAAGTCGGCCCAGGCCAGCATCTTCTCGGCGTACCCGCCGTCGCAGCCGTATCCGGTGTTGACCTGCTGCTCGCAGAGCGCCTCCCAGCCGGACAGGCAGTGCTCACAGCGGCCGCAGGCGTGACCGAGCCACGGCATGGCCACCCGCTGTCCCACGGACAGGTGGGTGACACCGGCGCCGAGCTTCTCCACGAGGCCGACGCCCTCGTGGCCGGGCACGAACGGCGGGTTCGGCTTGACCGGCCAGTCGCCGTGCGCGGCGTGGATGTCGGTGTGGCACAGCCCGCACGCCTCGACGCGCACGCGGACCTGGCCGGATTCGGGCTCGGGGTCCGGGCGCTCCTCGACGACCAGCGGTTCGCCGAAGGTCCGTACGACCGCAGCCTTCATGATCCTCACTCCTCGGGTGGGGTCCTGTGGTGTTCGGTGGGCCGTGCTCGTGGTGCCGGTCAGGTGTGCGGGACGACCGCGACGGGGGCGGCGGCGTGGTGCAGGACGGCGGCGCCGCCGGGGCGGGAGGCCTCGGCGACCTCGACGTCCGGGTACTTCCGCCGCCAGGGGCAGAGCGCCTCGGTCAGTCCGGCGGCCTCGGCCACCGCGGCCGACGTGAGCAGTTCGGCGTCGGCGGGCACGCCGTAGCCGTAGTACAGCGGCGGGTACCAGCCGTGCACGACGCGCAGCGAGGTGCCGCGGCGGGCGGCCGCCTCGAAGGCGAACCGGATCAGGTCCTCGTCCGGGTGCGCGGTGTCCAGGCCCAGGACGACGGGCCGGAAGGCGGCCGCGGCGGAGGGGATGCCCGCGGGGTCCATCTCGTGCTCGTCGGCGGCCTGTTCCCTGGCCCGCACCAGGACGACGGGCCGCTCGGTGTGCGCCACGACGGACAGCCCGACCGAGCCGGCCAGGAAGCCGCCGACCCCGCCGAGGGCGCGCGAGCCCAGTACGAGCAGTTCGGCGTCGGCCGCCTCGTCGGTGAGGATCTCGGCGGGACGGCCGGGAAGGTGCTCGGTGCGCACCTCGACACCCGGATGGCGCAACCGCAGCCCCTCGGCGGCCTCGCGGGGCACCCGCTCGGTCCAGTGCCGGTACGTCTCCGCGCCCAGCCGCGGCGCCTGCGCCAGGGGACCGGGCACCGGCTCCCACACATGGACGAGCCGCACCGGCAGCCCGAGCAGCTTCGCCTCCCGCGCCGCCCATTCGGCGGCGGCCCTGCTCTGGGGAGAACCGTCGAGACCGACGGTTACGGTGCGGGGCATGGTCTCCCACCTCCTGCGACGCTGCCGCGACGGGCACTTCGGCGATCCGTTGATCCGCTTCCGAGAATCGCCGCCGTCCGGCGTGGTGGCCATGGGCCGCTGGTCCCGCACCAGGGCCGACCGGCCCCCTGACCGACCGGCACCGGGGGCCTCGCGCGTGCCCGGCCGCCGGGCGGGGCCGTCCCTGGCTGGCACGGCCGCGTCGGGCCGGGCAGCGTGGACGTAGGGACAACGACTGCTCAGTGAGGTGGCCATGCAACCCTCCGAACCGCGACGCCGGGTGGTCGTGGGCGTGGACGGTTCACCGTCCTCCTGCGCGGCGCTGCGCTGGGCGGCGGAGTACGCCCGACTCGTCGGCGGCGTCGTGGAGGCGATCCACGCCTGGGACACCCCGTCGGCCGTCGGCTGGACCGGACCCGCGATCGATCCCGAGTTCGACCTGGAGCAGGCCCGGGAGCGCTTCGCGGAGGGACTGCGCAGCGTCTTCGCGGACGACCGCCCGGCGCACCTGGTGGAGTACCTGGTCGAGGGCGATCCGTCCGAAGTGCTGATCCGCGCCTCGGCGGGGGCGGACGTCCTCGTCGTGGGCAGCCGGGGCCGCGGCGGCTTCGCCCGCGCGATGCTGGGCTCGGTCAGCCAGCGCTGCGCCCAGCACGCGGCCTGCCCGGTGGTCGTGGTGCGCGCGGAACACGAACGGCACGACTGACCCGCCCGACGCGGCCCTTGCCCGGGTCACGGACTCGGTGGAGCCCCGGTCACTCCAGCCGTGAAGCCCCAGCCACCGCCCGGTGAAGACCCGCCACGCCCACCACGACGCCCCGACCACCGCCCCGACGAAACCGCCGTTACCGCCTCCGTGAAACCCCATCCACCCCAGTGAAGCCCCGCCACGCCCACCACGACGCCCCGACCACCGCCCCGACGAAACCCCCGCCACCCCCACCGCGACGGCCCGACCACCGCCAGGACGAAACCGCCGTTACCGCCTCCGTGAAACCCCGACCACCCCGGTGGAGCCCCCGTCACCCGCACCGCAAAGCCTGAGCCACCGCCCCGGTGAAGACCCAACGACCCCCACCGCGACGCCCCAGCCACCGCCCCGCTGAAACCCCCGTCACTCCCCCGGTGAAGGCCGCGGGGACTCCGCCGTGCCCACCGGCGCGTGCCAGACCAGCCTGGTGCCTCCGCCCTCGGGTGTGGTCCACTCCAGGCCGCCGCCCAGTCTGCGGGCCCGCTCGGCCATGTTGGCCAGCCCGCTGCGGCGCCCGTCGGCGGGAATCCCCACGCCGTTGTCGGTGACCGTCAGCCGCACGCTCCTGCCGTCGGTCTCCAGCGCCACCTCCGCACGGTCGGCGTGCGCGTGCCGGGCGACGTTCGTCAGCGCCTCCGACAGGACCGCCACCACCTCGTCCGCGGTCTCCCGGGACACATGGGTGTCCAGCAGCCCCTCCATCCGCACACCGGGCGCGAACCCCAGCACCGGCGCGGCCTCCCCGACCACCTGCACCGCCCGCGTCCGCAGTCCGGCGCCAGCCTCCTCGTCGTGCGCCCGCAGACCGAAGATCGTCGACCTGATGATCTTGATGGTCTCGTCCAGGTCGTCGACGGCCCGCAGCACCCTCTCCTTGGCGCCCGAATGGTCGATGAACCGGCCCGCGCTCTGCAACGTCATGCCCGTCGCGAACAGCCGCTGTATCGCCAGGTCGTGCAGGTCCCTGGCGATCCGGTCACGGTCCTCCAGCAGCGTGATCTGCTCCGCGTCCCGCCGCCGTCCCGCGAGTTCCATCGCCACGGCGGCCTGCGCCGCGAATCCCTTCAGCAGCTCCAGCTCCTTGCCGGAGAAGTCGGTCCCGCCGGCCTCCCGCACGAGCAGGACCACGCCGCGCACATGATCGCCCGGATCGCCGACCGGCACCGCCACCGCGGGACCCAGACCGGAAAACCGCGGCGGCCCCGCCGTCACCCGCGGGTCCCGCGCGATGTCCGGGCTGCTCACCGGCACGCCGCCGGCGAACGCCAGCCCGGTCAGCGTGCCCTCCACCGGCAGCACCAGCCCCCGGTGCGCCTCCGCCTCCTGGCCGATCGCCAGCTCCACACTCAGCGTGCCGGTCCCCTTCACCGGCGTCGACATCGCCGCCAGCGCCGCCCCCGTGATCTCCCGCGCGCGCTCGGCGATCAGCCCGAGGACCTCCGCCTGGTCGGCACCCGACATCAGGCTCTGCGTGATCTCCGCCATCGCCCGCAGCCAGCGCTCCCGCAACCGCGACTCCTCGTACAGCCGCGCGTTGTCGATCGCCACGCCCGCCGCCACGGCCAGCGTGGCCAGCACCGACTCGTCGTCCTCGTCGAACTCCAGCCCGCCGCGCTTCTCGGTCAGGTACAGGTTGCCGAAGACCTGGTCCCGCACCCGGATCGGAACGCCGAGGAACGTGTTCATCGGCGGATGGTGCTCCGGGAAGCCGTACGACGCCGGATGCTCCGACAGCTTCGCCAGCCGCAGCGGTTCCGGATGCCGGATCAGCTCCCCCAGGATCCCGTGCCCTTCGGGGTACGCGCCGATCCGCCCGATCTGCTCCTCGCCGACGCCGACCGTGTGGAACGCCGACAACCGGCTGCCGTCGGGACCGATCACGCCCAGCGCCGCGTACTCGGCGTCCACCAGCGTCGCCGCGGCGTCCACGATGCTGTACAGCACCTGCTCCAGGTCGAGCTCCCGGCCGACCGCGAGCACCGCCTCCAGCAGACTGTGCACCCGGTCGCGGGTACCCCGCGCCGCGTCCAGACGCGCCTGCAGCTCCCCCAGCAACTCGTCCAACCGCAACTGCGGCAGCCGCACACGGGCCTCCCCTGACTCCCCGGAACCACCCACCGGCGACCCTCCAAACCCCCGCACACCACCGACAGCCGTCTCACCCACCTGCCAGCCACATTAACGGCCCCGGCAGGGGAGGGCACCGGGAGCCCGGCCGGTTCGGCTGGTGGCGCCGTCACGGCCCGTCCACAATGGTGCTTCGGCCGGCAGGGAGGACCGGATGACCCGATTCCTCGTGGCCGGGATCGACGCGTCCCGGGAGAGCCTCGTCGCGGGCGAGTGGGCGGCCGAGGAGGCGGCCCGCCGCGGTCTGGAGCTGCGTCTGGTGCACGCCGTGCCCGCTCCCGCCGATGACATCGCCGATCCGCCGGTCGCCCTCTCCTGGCAGCGGTCCGGCGAGGAGGTGCTGGGGCGCGCCGAGGCCGGTCTCGCCGCCGTGAGTCCCGGTGTGCGGATGAGCGGCGTGCAGGTGGCCGGCTCCGCTCCGGCCGCCCTGCTCTCCGCCGCCCGGACGGCCGAGCTCCTCGTCGTCGGGGCTCGGGGGGACGGCGGATTCGACGGCCTCGCGGTGGGCTCGACGGCGCTGGCGGTGGCGAGCGGCGCGCCCTGTCCCGTGGCGGTCGTGCCCCGGCCTCCCGCCGCCGCCCTGCACGAGGCGGAGGTGGCCGTGGGCGTCGGCGACGTCCGCACGGCGGCCGGGTCCCCGCTGGACTTCGCCTTCGGCGCCGCTCGACTCGGTGAGGCCCGGTTGCGGGCCGTGCACGCGTGGTCCCTCGGCGGCGCCCCGCTCTGGACCGCGCTCGCGGTGCCCGAGGAGGACCGGGCGACGTGGGAGGACGAGGAGGTCCAGCGGCTGTCCGACGTGCTCCGGGAGCCGCGCAAGAGATATCCGGACGTCTCTGTGCTGCCCGACGTCGTCCTGCTCCATCCGGCCCACGCGCTGGTGCACGCCTCGCGGCGGGCCGGCCTGCTCGTCGTCGGCCGGCGTGCGAGCCCGCGGGCGGCCGAACAGCGCCTGGGTCCGGTGGCCCATGCCGTCCTGCATCACGCCCACTGCCCGTTGGTCGTCGTGCCCCACGGGTGACCGCACGCCATTCCGCGGGTCAGGTGCCGAAGAAGACGTCGAACTCCTCGTACAGCTCCATGGGGACCAGCTTGTTCGTGCCCGCCACGTCCGCGAGCGGGACGCGTACGACGTCCGTGCCTCGCAGGGCCACCATCGTGCCGAAGGCGCCGTCCCTGAGGGCCTCCACGGCGTGCAGACCGAAGCGGGTGGCGAGCCACCGGTCGTAGGCGGACGGCGTGCCGCCCCGCTGGACGTGGCCGAGCACCGTCGTACGCGCCTCCTTCTCGGTACGGCTCTCCAGTTCCCGGGCCAGCCAGTCGCCGATGCCGGACAGGCGCACGTGCCCGAACTCGTCGCGCGACTCGTCCTTGACCACCATCTGCCCGGCCCGTGGGACCGCCCCCTCCGCCACGACGACGATCGGCGCGTAGTTGATCTCGAAACGCCTCTCCACCCAGGCGCACACCCGGTCGAGATCGAACTCCACCTCCGGGATGAGGATGGCGTTCGCGCCGCCCGCGACGCCCGCGTGCAGGGCGATCCAGCCCGAGTGGCGCCCCATCACCTCGACGACCAGGGTGCGCTTGTGCGACTCCGCGGTGGTGTGCAGGCGGTCGATGGCCTCGGTCGCGATGCCGACCGCGGTGTCGAAGCCGAAGGTGTAGTCGGTGCCGCCCACGTCGTTGTCGATGGTCTTCGGCACGCCGACCAGGTCGACCCCCGCGTCGGACAGCGCGCTCGCGACGCTGAGCGTGTCCTCGCCGCCGATGACGACGAGGGCGTCGATCTCGTGCGCGCGGAGAGTCTCGCGGATGCGGTCGATGCCCCTGTCGAGCCGGAGGGGATTGGTGCGGGAGGAGCCGAGGATCGTGCCGCCGAGCGGAAGGATCCCGCGCACGGCCGCGACGTCCAGGGTACGGGTGACGTCCTTGACGGCGCCGCCCCAGCCGTCCGCGATCCCGACGAACTCCCAGGCGTACTCCTGCGCGCCCTTGCGTACGACACTGCGGATCACCGCATTCAGACCGGGGCAGTCGCCGCCTCCGGTCAGCACTCCCACCCGCATGGTCTCTCCCTCGCAGCTCTCTCTCCCAGCTTGGACCCGCCGTCCACGGGCCGCACGGCACGGCCCGCCGCGCCGCGGCCCGCCGTTCCGCGTCCGGTTCATGCCGGCTCGCGGCCCGCCACCCACCACCCGGCATGCAGATTTTGTCTACATATGGTCCGATATGAGCCTTTTATGGATTCGAATGGTGGCCGGACCTATGACCCGGCGGCACCGGGCTGGCGCGGCGGCGTATGCCACGGAGTGAGGGCCATATGACGGACGTGGGAGCCAGTGGCGTCTTCGAGGGGGTGCGGGGGCAGCCGAGGCGTGCCCTCGTGGCCTTGCCGTTCGTGCTGATCGCGGTCGTCTCCCTCACGGACGCGCTGACTCCGCCGTACGTGGATCTCGGACCGCTGCTGATGGCGGCGCCCGCCGTCAGCGCCGCGTTCGCCGGCCCCCGGCTCACCGCGCTGGTCAGCGTCCTGGCCGTGGGCTCCCGGCTCGCGGTGGCCTCGCTTCAGCACACGGTGGGGGACGCGAGCCGAAACGGGGGGATCGCCGCGCTGGCCGCCGGCGCGATCGTGGTGGTCACCTTCACGGCCGTGCGCGACCGGCACAGGCGCGTGCTGAGTCAGGTACGCGCCGTGTCCGAAACCGCACAGAAGGTCCTGCTGCGGCCGCTGCCGGACCATATCGGGCCGCTGACGGTCGCCTCGGTCTACCTCGCCGCCGAAGCCGAGGCACAGATCGGCGGTGACCTGTACGCCGCGGCGCGCACCCGTACCAGCACCCGGCTGCTCATCGGCGACGTCCGGGGCAAGGGGCTGGCGGCGGTCGGGGACGCCGCGATGCTGCTCGGGTCCTTCTACGGATTCGCCTACCGACAGGCGTCCCTCCCCGCCCTCGCGGCCCATCTGGACGGCAGCGTCCGATGGGATCCGCACGGCGGCGCAGACAACGGCGAGGAGCGCTTCATCACGGCGGCGCTCCTCGACTTCCCCGACCACGGCGGCTGCGTCCACGTGGTCAACTGCGGGCACCCCCCGCCGCTCATGCTGCATCGCGGCACGGTGGCGCCGCTCGACCGCAGCCCGTCGGCGCCGCCGCTCGGACTCGGCGAGTTCAACGGCGGCGACTACGTCCTCGACAAGTTCCCCTTCGGCGAGGACGACCTGCTGCTGCTCTACACCGACGGCGTGGTCGAGGCCCGCGACGAATCCGGCACCTTCTACCGGCTCGCCGAACGTCTCGCCACGTGGGGCGAGCGCACGCCCGACGACTTGCTCCGGCGACTGCGCCGCGACCTTCTCGCGTACGTCGGGGGCCGGCTCACCGATGATGCGGCGGCCGTCGCGGTCATGTGCAGGCCGCCATACCTGCACCCGCCCGTCGCGCGGGGCGCACAACGGGGGTAGCGGGATCACCCGGCCTCTCGACGTGTGGTCGAGGCGGCGGCTCGTTCACGCCTCAGCCGTCGCTCGACGACCACCAGATCGATCACCGCGATGAGGGCGAGCACCCCGCACACGGCGGCGACGGTGGTCAGCGGTCCGGGCCCGGGGCTGTCCCCCGGCCCCGATCCGGCCGCCCACACCGCGAAGTACGCGGTCGCCGCGGCGAGGACCGGGACGAACACGCCGGACAGAAGCAGGCGCAGTCCGAGCGGGCTCTGCGCGGTGACCGGTTCCGTGCCGGTCCGAGGGGAGCGGCGGCCGATCGTTCCGGAGCCCCTTCGGGCCGTCCGTTCCTCACGTCGACCCGGATTCGTTCCACTCATGACGTCGTCCTCACGGTCCCGAGAGCGTTGCCTTCCCTCACCCAGTGGCCCCGAGCGGTCGGAGTTTCCCGCTGCCCGGCACTGAAACGGCAGCCCCAGCCCCGACGGTCGCCTGCCGGACGGCCCCGCACACGACTTTGCCATCCCTTTACAACCCGCTCCCGCCCTGCCTCGTCTCTCCGCTCGATCCACAACACGCCCGCCGACCGGCGGGCGCCGACGGAAGAAAGCGATCCGATGCGCCGAACCATCCTCACCGCCGCGGCAGTTGCCTGCACCGCCGTGCTGGCGGGAACCGCACCCGCCTTCGCCGACGGGGCCGCTCCCTCCCCGGTCCCCACCACGGCCGCGACCCCCTCCCCGGTCCCGACCAGGGCGGCCACGCCCGTTCCGGCCCCCGAACAAACCCGTGCCCCGGTCCGTGACCAGGTCCGCGCGGTGCCGGCGGGCGCGCCCGACACCGGTGTCACCACCCCCGCCCAGGAGTCCGGCTCCCGGGACAACCTGATCGGCGGCGGCGCCGGCGTGGCGCTCGTCATGGCCGGCGGGGCCGTCCTCGTCGTCCGCCGCCGGGCGACCGGGGCATGACGCCGCTCTCCAGGCGCGCGTTCGGCACCGCGGCGCTGACCGCGCTGCTCGCGGGCTGCGGTGGTGGCGGGAACGGCCGGTCCGCGACCGTCCATCCCACCGGCACCCGCGGCGGCACTCCGGACACCGGAGACGCCACGCCGGTCGCCGGCTCCCCGCGTCCCCTGCGGCGTTCGGTCCCGGTCCGGCTCCGGATCCCGGCCATCGGGGTCGACACCCCGCTGCTGAGCCTCGGTCTGGAACCGGACGGCACCGTGCAGGTCCCGCCGGTCACCGCACACGACCAGGCGGGCTGGTACCGGTACTCGCCCACACCGGGCCAGGTCGGACCGTCGGTCGTCCTCGGCCATGTCACGGTCGGTTCCTACGGCGACGGAGTCTTCCGCCACCTGGACCGGCTGCGGACCGGCGAGACGATCGACGCCCGCCTGGAGAACGGAACACAGGCACAGTTCGCCGTCACTTCCACCCGGACGGTGGCCAAGGCACACTTCCCGGCCGACGACGTGTACGGGAACGTGGACCGCCCGGAGTTGCGGCTCATCACCTGCGGCGGCCCACGCGACGACGACGGCTACCGCGACAACGTGATCGTGTTCGCCGCCCTCAGTGCCATCCTCCGCTGACGGGCCGACAGCCCACGACGGCGGCCGGGCCGGCGGAACGCGACACCGCCGGCCCGGCATCCTTCCCCTGGAGCCGCCGCCCCGCCCGCGGCCCCGACACACTCGTGCCCGACTCGGCACCCCGACCCTGGAGAGCGTTGAAACGGTCCCGCGACAAGGCAGCGTCCGAACTGTTCGCCGCCCTGTACCCGCGCCTCGCCGGCTGGTGCCGCCGGCTCGTCGACGACGACGAGACGGCCCACGAGATCGCCTCCGAGGCGTTCACCCGCCTCTGGGCCCGCTGGACGTCCGTGGAGGAGCCCCGCGGGTTCCTCTACGTGACCGCGGCCAACATCGTCCGCGACCACTGGCGCAAGCAGGAACGCGAGCGCCGCGCCGTGCGCCGCGTCACCACCGAGGCCGCGCTCCGCCCCCACACCGAGCAGACGGATCCGTCGGTGCGCCTGCTCGTGCAGTCCCTGCCGGAACGACTGCGCGTCCCGATCCTCCTCCACTACTACGCCGACATGCCGATCTGGCAGGTGTCCGCACTGACCGGACGCAAGGAAGGAACCGTCAAAGCCGACCTCCACGCCGCCAGAGAACTGCTCCGCGTCCACCTCAGGAGAAGTCTTGACCACTCGCTTTGACAACGACCCGGAGTTCGCGCCCGACGACCCGCTCACCGTGCTCCTGCAGCCCCCGGCCGGCCGTCTCGGGCCGCCGCCGGGCCGCTACGAGGCGATCCGCCGCACGGCCGCCCGCCGCAAGCTGCTGCGGGCCACCGCCGGAGCCGCGCTGACCTGCGCGGTGGCCGCCATCGTCGTACTGCCGCTGCATCCGTCGGCCCCGTCCGCCCCCGTCACGCCCACGGTCCCCCTGGCACCGCCGCCCCCGCCGCCCGCCGCGACCACGCCCGCCCCCACCCCCACGACGGCACGGACCGCTCGCCCCTCGGACTTCGCCACCCCCCGTCCCCGCCAGGACACCGCCACCAGGAGCGCCCCCAGCGCACCGAGCCGCACCGCGGCGACCGGCACCCGCGGAACGGCTGGGCCCGACCCGGTGCGCACGGTTCCTGCCGCCCCGGAACGGTCCCGGGCCGTTCCCACGCCCGAGGCATCAACTCCTCACTAAAGCCTTCCCGTTCACCGAGCGAGAAGCACGAGGAGAGGGTGTCCGCGGCCGTCTGTCGCGACGGCCCCGGACACCCTCTCGCGGTCGGCTACCAGCCGACGGCCACCAGCAGCCACTGCGGGTTGCCGTGGGAGATGAAGGAGGACTGGCCCGCCACGTCGTCGTAAGGGAAGCCGTAGGCGAGCCGGTTGATGGCGTTGTCGTGCCAGAACTGGGCGTAGTAGTTCGCGGGTGCCGCCTTGTAGTACTGGGCCGGGTCGGACTGCTGGGAGGCCGGCAGTGTGGCGACGTGCCGGTTGAGGGCGGCGCACATGTCGGGGTTGCCGGCCAGGGAGGCGGCGCAGCCGAAGATGTCGGAGGTGGCCGCGTTGACGCCGACGGACTGGGCGTACGAGGTGAAGTAGTTGGCGTTCGCGCCGCCCGCGCGGAAGCTGGGGTCGCTGCCGGGGGCGATGATCCGGTACGGGGCCTGGGTCTGGGCCAGTACCTTGAACTGGCTCGGAACGGCGTTGGTGAAGCGCTGGAAGGTGGTGGCGCGGTCCTCGGCGAACGTCTGCCGGTTCTCGCCCACCTCGACGTCGTAGCCGTCCTTGGTGTGCAGGCGCATGGCGAGCTTGAGGCCGAAGGCGTCGACGCGGGTCGTGTTGCCGTTGAAGACGTTGTTGCCGACGGTGAACTCGATGAAGTCGTAGTAGGGGCCGCCCGGCGAGCCGAGGTAGAAGTACATGCGGCCCGCCGAGTTCGCCGGCATGTCCAGGTAGGGCTGTTCGGCGATGGAGTGGACCTGCCCGTTGAAGCTCCAGTACACCTGGCTGTCCGGGTACTTGCCGTTGGTACGGTTGAGGATCTTCACCTCGACGGCGTTCTTCGCGGCGGGTATGTCACCGATGCCGCCCCAGAAGTCGTCCGGCGGGGTGGTGCCGCCGGGCCCGTAGACCTGGAACTCCCAGAGGGAGTAGCCGTACGGGGTGGCTCGCTCGGTTCCGTTCACGCGCACATAACGGCCGCTGCCCGTGACGGCGAGGTTCTGGATGCCGCCGGTGGCGGTGGTGGTGGAGTAGACCGTGGTCCAGGTGTTCGCGTCGGCGGAGGTCTGGATCTGGAAGGACTTGGCGTACGCGGCCTCCCAGTTGAGGGTGACGCGGGTGAGCTGCTGGACGGATCCGAGGTCCACCCGGAGCCACTGCGGGTCGGCGAAGGCGGAGGACCAGCGGGTGCCGGTGTTGCCGTCGACCGCGGCCGCGGCCAGGAAGGTGTCGTTCTCGACCGAGGACGCCACGGCGGGGCGCCCCTGGGACAGCAGTTGGTCCGCGGCGTGTGCGGACGACGGGGTCAGAGCGGCGAAGCAGGCGGCGAGCAGGACGGCGACCAGGCCGAGCGCCGTGCGGGAACGCGCGGCGGTGGTCGCCGGTCTGCGGGTGAGTGCGCCGGAGAAGGTCTGCATACGGGTCTCCTCAAGCCGGTTCGGCGTGTGTGGGGGTGGAGCGGCAGCAGGCGTGAGAGCGCTCTCTCCGGGTTGTATCCCCACCGGCGGCCGGCGTCAACAACTGAAGCCGAAATCACGGGAGTTGGCGATGCATGCCTTCATTACTTGATGTGAGCCGCCGCGTGCGGGCCGAGGCATCCCCCGACCCGCACGAGCGGCCTACATGATCCGACCCGGGGAGGGACTCCCCCGCGCCGTCAGTCCTTGATGAAGTCCGGGACCACCTTCGGCGGCCAGACACCGACTTTGAGCACGCCCATGGAGTACGCGCGGGAGACCAGCGCCGCCCGGTTCGGCACCCGGAGTTTCCGGAGCAGACAGGTCACGTGGTACTCGATGCCCTGCCGGCTCAGGTGCAGTCGTGAGGCGAGCGGGATCGTGGAGAGTCCGGAGGCTATGCCTTCGAGTATCCGGGCGTCGATCGGGCTCAGGAGCTTCTTGTTGCGTCCGCCGACGACCTCCGAGTCGGCCGGGTCGTTCTGTGCGCCGGGCATCATGACCAGGATCGAGGACTCGTCCGGGAGACCGCCCCGCACCATGAGGGCAGTCAGGGGGACGGTGAACGTGGCGTCGTCCCGCCCCACGGCGATGACGTCGGTGGCGAAACGATCGCGCCGGCCCTCGATGAGACCGGTGAACTGCCGCATCAGCGGCTGCTGGACACTGGGGTGGACGAGATCGCTGAAGGTCCGGCCGCACAACTCCGCGGACGAGCCTCCGAACTGCCAGAAGAACCCCTCGCTGGCCTGCTGGATGGTCAACGCCCGGTCGAGACGCGCCAAGTTGAGGCGGCCCTCGTCGAGCATCGCGGTCTGCTGCGACCGGCCGCCCTCGTGGAGGTCGCGGGCTTGCCCCTTCCCCGAGACGGCGAGGGTGGACGTGAACGAACTCGTCTCACGTCGTGAGTTGGTGACCTGCGGCATAATCGCCCTTCGTGCGGTGGGGGGTGTACTCCGCGCGCGGTGGACCCGAGTTCGGGCCACGACAGGACGGCTCGGCACGAGAACGCCCGGGCGCCCCTGCCTGGAGGGCGCACACCAGCGAATGTGGCGGCGGGCAGTGCCTCACGCATCTGACAACGTTGCCGGTCTGCGACCTCTCGTCGCCGTCACCGGACCGTCGGTCTGCGCAGCGGTTGGTACTCATGAGATGGGTGAACAGGTATCAGGTTCCAATGGCCTTCACGGTCAGGAAACTCGCCGGCCCTCCAGAACTATCCCTTCTCCTCTCTCACGGAAGAGGAAAGCCGAGAGGGACGCGGTTTCCCTGACCGTTCAATTCGCCATTTACCACTGGAACCACACCCGGAACTCTAGAGAGCCAACGGTGACCGGGTCAACGTGAACCGGCCTGATCCCGCCGATTCTGTGGAGTTGCGGGGGAAGGTTCGGTCGATCGCCCGGACACCGCACTCAAGGTTCGGTACGGTCACGGAACAGCAGGCCAGAGGGCATTTTCGATAGAAACGGGCGAACCGAATGCCCGTTCAGCCGGGAGCGTGCACGCCGGTTTCCTGGAGAACTGCGGCCAGCTCACGCCTGCCCGTAATGCCGAGTTTACGATAGGAGTTTGTCAGATGCTTTTCCACGGCTCGGGCACTCACTTGGAGTTCAGCTGCAATTTCCTGATTGGTGAGCCCATTGACAACTAGTGATGCCACACGGCTCTCGGTACGGGTGAGTGCCGACCGTACGACCGGGACGGAGGGCCGGCCTTCCGCGCTGACCGGCCCGGCCAGCCAGGGAACGCCGCACGACTCCGCCAGCTCACCGGCCTCGCGCAGCGCCTCCCGGGCCTCGGCACCGTCCCCCAGCAGCCGACCCAAGTCCCGTACCGCCATGAAGAGTTCCAGTTCGTTGGCGGAGTCGCGGAGTGTCGCCACGGCCTCCCGCAGCAGATCGACCCGGTCGTCCGCACCGTCGGCGCGGGCGCGCAGCCGCAGTGCCCGGCCGATGGCCACCGGCGCTCCCCACTCCCTCGCCCGCGCGCACTCCTCCGCCGCCAGCGTCCGGGCCAGGTGATGGTCGCCGAGCTGCTGGGAGAGGGAGATCGCCCAAGGACGCCAGGGGAACAGAACGGGATTGCGCCACCCCGCGCACTCCAGCTGCCGACCGCATTCCATGGCCGTCTCCAGAGCCGTGACGGCCTCGCCCGCCTGGGCCTGTTCCGCCATCCGCAGCAGGCTCAGCAGTGCGGCCGGGATCGGCGCGAGGGACCGGCCGGCCGCCTCGGCCACGATGCGTGAACCCAGTTGCACATCACGCGCCGACAGGGCCAGCGCGCCCAGCACACCGTAGACGAAGCAACGACTCTCCTCCCCGATCGTGCCCGCCAGTTCGGCGATTCGCTCCGCCTGCTCCCGGGCCTGGGGCAGCCGGCCGCGCGCGATGTGGAACAGCGCGCGCCGCGCATGCCCCATGGCGTCGCCCCCGCCGTCGTCCCCGTACCCGCTCCGCTCCGCGGCGTTCAGCCAGGACTCGGCCGTCTGCAGGGCGTCGGCGCCCACCAGGGAGAACATCACCAACTGCATCACCGAACCGCCGCCGGTGGCGGTCGCCGGTTCCCAGTCGAGGATGCCGAGGGCCTGCCGTACGATCTCCGACGCGTCTCCGTCGGCACTGAGCGTCGCCGCGTGCAGCAGCACGGCCAGCAGTTCCCGGCCGCCGCGCGAGCGGACCGTGGGCTCCAGGACGCGCAGCCTGGCGACGGCGTCGGCGAGTTGGGCGTAGTCGTCGAGACCCGTGTACCGCAGCCTGGCTTCCAGGGACAGCGCCTCTTCGCCACCGGGGTCGTCCTGCGTGTACGGGTCCACGAGGTCCTCGGCGGCGCGCCTGAGCAGGGCGGCCCCCGACGGGGTCACGGGGCTGGTCACACAGGGCGAGAGCCGCAGCACCGCGGCAGCGCGGTCACGGGCCGTGGGGAGCAGGGGCAGCGCCTGCGCGATGTGCGATTCGGCGGTCGGCGGATCGAAGGACAGCTCGACAGCCGCGAGTTCGACCAGCAGCTGGGCCCTCGTCCGGTCCTGCTCGACCGCTTCCAGCAAAGCCCGCCGCAGATACCGGGCGGCGAGTTCCGGCCTCCCCTTGCGCCGTGCGGTGTCCGCCGCGCTGCGCAGCACCGGGACGGCCCAGGGGTACCGGGGCGTCGGAATCGCCATCAGCTGGGCGGCGACCTGCTCCGCCGGGAGCCCGGCGTCGTACAGGACCCCGGCGGCGGCCTCCTGCCAGCGCTGCCGTTCGGCGGCGCTCATCGAGCATTCGACGGCCTCCCGTACGGACGGGTGGGCGAAGCGCGCCTCGTCCTCCCCCGCCGTCAGCCCCAGTTGGTGCAGGACGCGCAGCGCCGTCGTGAAGCCGACGTCGTCGAGGCCCGCGAGGCGGCCGAGGAGTGCGGGCTCCTCGTGCCCGGCCAATGTGGCGATCGCCGCCGCCGCGTCCCGGACCGGTTGCGGCTGGAGCAGCAGGCAGTTCAGTAAGCGGTCGCGGAGTTGCGCGGGACGCGTCGCGTGCACGAGCCCGGTGCTCGCGGCGCTGGGCGGGCGGCCCGTGAGGGCGGCTTCGGACAGCACGGGCAGAAGGAACAGCGGACGCCCCTGGGACATGTCGTGGCAGGCGTGGACGAAGTCTTCGTCGGCGGGTTCCCCCAGGCGCGCGCGCACGAGTTCCCCGGTGGCGGCCGGAGACAGGGGCGCGGGATGCAGAATCCGGGCCGAGGCGCCCACCACCTCGTGCACCAGGGGGTCGCGTGAGCCCGGATCGCCGTCCCGCAGGGTGCACACGAGCAGCAGCCGCAACCCGTCCAGCCGCGGGGCGAGATGGGCGAGCCAGCGCAGTGACCACGAGTCCGCCCACTGAAGGTCGTCGACGAGGATCAGCAGGGGGGCCGTGGCGCTCAACTTGGCCAGCACCGAGCGCAGATCGCGCAGAACCGTTCCGTCCAAGGTGTCGGGGTCGGGCACCACGTCGTCGCCGAGCACCCGCCGGGCGGCCCCCGCGTCGGCGAGCAGCCGTTCCCGGCCCGGCCCGGGTGCCGTGGTGAGCAGGCTGTCGAACAGCTGACGCACCACACCGCAGGCGAGGCCTTGTTCCGTCGGCGCGGCGTTGGCCCGCAGCACATGCACCGCGCCCTCGTCGGCGCAGCGGGGCAGTTCGTTCAGCAGCGCCGAACGGCCGATGCCCAGGGGGCCGGCCAGCACCATGTGGGAGGAGCGTCCCTCGGCGGCGGCGCGCAGCGCCTGTCGCACCGCGGCCAGCTCGGCACCTCTTTCGAGCAGCATCGCGTTCAGTGTCCTTCCATCGCGCGGACCAGTTCCCGCAGTTCCTGGCGTCCGTTGACGCGCAGCTTGCGGTAGACGCGGGCGAGCCGGAGTTCGACCGCACGGCTCGAGATCTCCAGCAGCGCGGCGATGTCCCGGTTGCTGCGGCCGCGGCCGGCGAGGAGCGCGGACTGCCGCTCGGCCTCCGAGAGGTCGCCCCAGCCCGGAACCGACACCGTGCCGGTGGCCGCTCCGGCCAGCGCACGGGCCCTGACCGCCATGGGGGCGGACGGATGGGCGGCGGTCAGCGCGCACAGTTCGGCGAGCGACAGGGCGGCCATCCGCCGGTCGCCGCCGCTCTCCGTCATCTCCAGGGCCGTGTACTCCGCCAGGACCCGGGCGTACTCGGGACCGGTCGGCGCCGAGCGCACCGCTCCCATGGCCGAGCGGATGCCCGCCAGGCGGTCCTCCCGCCCGGCCACCAGCACCGCGGTCAGCTTGGCCCAGGCGAGGGTGCTGCCCGCGCCCCAGCGCAGGGCGAGCGCCAGTTCCTGTTCGCTCAGCCGCCGGGCCTCGGCCGACTCACCCAGGGTGTGACAGGTCAGTGCCGTGAGCGAACGCCACGGCACCAGCACGGGGTTGAGGTGATGGCGGCTCAGCAGCCGGCGGCCGCACTCCCGGAACTGGTCGCGCGCCTCCACCGGGTTGCCGCCGCGCAGCGCGACCACTCCCCGCGCGAACAGCAGGCGGGGCCAGTGCTCGCTGTCCTCCGCGACGGGCGGCAGGGGCATGGCGGCACGCTCGCGGGCCGCGTCCCCGCGGCCGCTCTCCACGTCCACGACGATGCGGATGCCGTACAGATGGGGCAGGAGGGCGGCCGATCTGCCGAGCAGGCGCGCCCCTCGCTCGGCGGCCTCCAGGTCCCGCTCCGCCTGGGCGTGCCGGCCACTGCGTACGTTGAGTTCGCCGCGCAGGGCGAGGATCTGGGGGGCGGCGAGCCGGAGCCGGCTTCCGTCGAGTGCGCCGAGCAGCCGGTTCAGGCCTGACTCCGCGTCGTCCAGCGCGTCCGTGAGGCACAGGGCCTTGCACGCCGCCAGGGCGGGCTGGACGAGCGGGCCGTCCGGCCGTTGCTCATCGGCGAGGGCGGCCCGGGCCAGGCTCCTGACCTCGTGCAGGCTCTCGCCGTACAGCGCGAGTTGCCAGGCGCGCACTGCGGCCTGCGCGCGCGTGGCCGGACGCTGCGGCAGGGGTGGCACCGTGGGCACGGACGGTACGCCGTTTCCCTGGCCGGTCGGGTCGGCCGCCCAGAAAAGCGCGAGCAGGTCGTCCCGTTCGGCGCCGGCCGCGACCGTCAGCGCGTCCGCGAGCGACCGGCGCACCACCTCGGTACCGCCCCCGGTGAGGCCGATATCGGCGGCGTGCAGGCGCACGGCGGCGGGGTTCTCGGGCGTACGGATCAGCCGCTCGATCCGCAGGTCCCCGGCCTCGGGCTCGGTGACCAGGTGAACGGCGGCCAGTTCGAGGCCGAGGCGGGCGCGCTCGGCGGGATCCCGTTCCTCCTCCACCGCCCGCGCGAGGAGTACGGCGGCGCGGTCGTGCTCGCCCTCCCGCACGGCGTGGTCCGCGTCGCGGCGCAGTGTGCGGATGGCCCAGGCGGCCCCGGTCGGGCGCGCGGCGAGCAGCAGGTCGGCCACGGCCCGGTCCTCGGCCCCGGCGCGGTGCGCGAGTTCGGCGGCCCGAACATGCAGATCGGTCCGGTCGTCGGCCGCCATGTCCTCCAACACGCGGACCCGCAAAGCCGGTTCGACCGTGAGACGGCCGTCGGGCAGGGCGCGGATGCCGGCCGTCCGGGCGAGGGCCGCCCGCAGCCGGTGTTCGTTGAGGGAGCCCGCGCGAGCGAGCGTGCGGACGAGGGGGAAGTCGAGCAATTCCCCGCAGACCGCCAGCACCCGCACCACCTCGCCCGCTTCGGCGCCGAGTCCCCGTACGGCGCTCGTCAGGTGGTCGCCGAGCACGGCGGAGCCGGCCGCCCGGAGGGCCGGGACCTGGGCCGCGGCCGGCCGGTGTCCGAGCTCGGCGTACCGCTGCAACAGGTCGTGGAGCACCGCGGGATGCCCGCCGCTGATCCGGCCGGCCTCGGCCGTGAACGCCTCGTCCGCGGGTCCGCAGACCCGGGCCACCTCGGCGGCGACCTCGTCCGGGGGCAGCGGTGCCAGGGTCAGGTGATGGGCGACCGGGCCGGGTGCGGAGCCGAGTTCGCCCGGCCAGCCGGGGTCGGCCGCCGCCGCGTCGTCGCCGCCGCACACCACCGCGAGCGGTGCTCCGGCGGATCTGCGCAGCAGCGCCTGGAGCCAGTGCAGCGACTCCCGGTCGAGCCAGTGCGCGTCCTCGACGGCCAGGACGGTCGGACGCTCGCGCGCCGCGCGCAGCAGCCCGGCCAGCCCCGGAAAGGGCTCGCGCCGCGTCGGCCCCGGTGGTGCCGCCCGTATGCCGGTCGGTGGGGCGTCGAGCGGTTCGAGGAGCTGCGTGACCACTCCGTACGGCAGTTCGGACTCCGACAGCGCCGCTCGGGCGCGCAGCACCCGGTGGCCCGACTCGCGGGCCCGGTCGGCGGCCCGGCGCACCAGAGCGGACTGGCCCAGCCCGCTTCTGCCCGACAGCGTGACGAGCACCGGTCCCGAGGTGTCGAGCCCGTCGACGACTGCTGCCACCACGGCCCGCTCCCGTGCCCGGACGCGGGACGGCGGGTCCTCGGCGGCCGCCGCCGACCGCGCCTGATAGTGCGGCCGGCGAGAGGGGGTTGACCCCGTCATCCGTCACTCACCCCGTCTTCCTTCCCCCGTTCATGTTGTGCGGCGTGTGAGTCCCCGACAGGCCGGACCTTCACGCCCCTTCCAGCACCGACCAGCCCGGCAGGGGCCACGAGCGTCCGTGCACGGCGCGCAGGGCGTCCGTGAGCTGGTCCCGTCGGCGCACCCCGAGCTTCCGGTAGACATTGGTCAGATGTGACTCGACGGTGCGCACCGTGACGAACAGCCGTTGTGCGATCTGGCGGTTGCTGGCTCCGGACACCGCCAGTCCGGCCACCTTCAGCTCCGTGGTGGTGAGCAGGCCTCCGGCCGGCGCGTCGGCGGCGTGGCCCATGCGCCCGCCGGCGGAGACCAGCAGGCTGCGGGCCGACTCCGCCAGCGCGAGCGCCCCGCAGCCACCCGCGATGCCGGCCGCCTTGCGCAGCCGCTCCCGGGCACCGGCCTCGTCTCCGTGCAGCAGGAGGGCCCGGCCCAGCGCGTATTCGGCACGGGCGTACGCGGAGACCGCGGGCGACCGGGACAGCTGGTGGGCCGACTCGGCTAGCAGGTCGAGCCCGGCCCGGCCCGGGGTGAGGACGCCCGACGCGAGCGCGGCGAGCCCGAGGGCGCGCGGCGTTCCCCAGCGCCGCGCGCGTTCGGCTCCTTGTTCGGCCAGTTCTCTGCCTTCCGCCGGCCGGATGGCCGCGAGGATCAGGCAGGTGTCCACCCACCAGGAGGTGAGCACCGGGCTCAGCACACCGGCGGTCTCCTGCACCGCGCCGCACTCGCGCAGCAGCCGCAGCGCCTGCCGGGGGCTGCCGGTCGCCCAGCGGGTGCGGGCGCGGGTGTGCAGATACAGCAGGTAGGCGAGGGCCGAACCGCTCGGCTCGGAGCGGCCGATCCGGTCGAGCAGCCGCTCGGCCTGCTGCGGCTCGCCGCGGTCGACGAGCACCGAAGCGAGCACCGCTCGTGCCGTGACCAGCCGTGCCTCGCAGTTGGTGCGGCCCGCCGCGGCGATCGTCGAGCGGGCTTCCGCGGCGGCGTCGAGGACGGCACCGTCACGGTGCAGCAGATGGGACCTCAGGGACCCGGTGAGCACCCGTACCCAGGCCGTCGGTTCGTCACCCTCGCGCCGCAGCATGGTGTCCAGCGCGGTGTGCGCATCCGTCGTCTCGTCCGCGAGGCCGAGTGTGGCGGCGGCGGTGAACAGCAGCCACGGCGGCGGCTGGGGGGAGGGCGTGGCCAGCGCGCGCCGGGCGGCTTTCACGGCCGCCTCCCGGGAGTGGCCGGCCAGCGCGGTACGCAGGGCGGCGAGCGCCTCCGTCTCGTGCCGGTCGGTGCGCAGCCGGTACGACGCCGTCACCGTGCCGCGGTGCTCCCGCGCCGCCACACCGGTCCCGCGCCGTCCCATGAGCAGCAGCACGGTAGCCACCTGGTCGCGCAGTTGCGGGGCACGCTCGGGGCCGGACGCCAGGGCGTCCCAGGCGGTCTCCAGTGCTCCCAGGATCTCCGCCCGGCAGGCGGCCGGGAGCGGTACGGACAGGCATGCCATGGCGTACTGGACCGCGATGGCGGCCCGCCCGCGCGTGTCGGCCGTGCCGGCGAGCGCCGCGCGGAACAGCGGAATGGCGCTCAGGGGGTCGTCGGGCGCCACGGCGAGCGCCAGCCGCAGCCGTGCCTCGACGTCGTCGGGCTCGGCCTCCAGCACCCGGCGCAGACAGCCGGCGGCCTCGGCGAGGGCGCCGCGTTGCTCGGCCCGGGCGGCGGCGTCCCGCAGGACCGCGGTCATCCAGGGTTCCCGGGCGCGGGGCAGCCGCATGAGATGCCGGGCCACCTCTTCGACGGGCCGGCCCGCGTCGCTGAGCAACAGCGCGGCTCGGGCGTGCAGGTCGGCTGCCCGCGCGGTGCCGAGCGGTTCCAGCAGCGCCGAACGTACGGCTTCGTGCACCAGAGCGGTGCCGTCGGGAGTGAGGGCTCCCGCGTGGCGCAGCACGGCGATCGCCTCCTCGGCCTGCGCGCGGTCCACCTCCGCCAGCACCGCGACGCCCTCCGGGGGCTGCGTGCTCCCGAGCAGCGCGATCGCCGTGGCGACACTCCGGACCGTGGCGGACTCGCGGTCGACCACACGCCGCACCGACCGTGCGGCCATGCCGCCGCCGAGTTCCCACGCCTGTTGCGCTCCTGCCTTGTCCGGAGCCGCGCCGCGTCTTCTCAGCTCACGCAGCAGCCGGACGGCGGTGCGCGGGTTGCCGCCGGTGACCTCGGCGACGCGCTCGGCGAGCCGGGGGTGCGCCGGCGTGCCGAAGACCTCTTCGGCGAGGCCGCCGACGGCGTCGGTGCCGAGGGGCCCGAGGGGCAGCGCGGACACCGAGGGGTGGGCGAGGAGGTCGGCCCAGGCCCGGGGAGCGCGCGGGTCGGTGCCGGAGCTCCGGGCGAGGACCACCAGCAGCGGCTGCCCGGCCGCCCGCCGCAGCAGGAACTCCAGCCAGCGCACGGAGTGTTCGTCGCAGTGGTGGGCGTCGTCGAGTACGAGCAGCAGCGGCCGGTCCGCCGTGAGCCGCAGCACGTGCCCGAGGAGCCGGCGGAACACCGGGTAGGCGGAGGTGAGGGTGAACCGCTGGGCATCCCCGGGGCCGGGCAGGAACACGGCCGGGCTGTCCTCGCCCGGCTCCGGCTCCGGGCGGTCCGGAGCGGGCGCGCCCGCCGGCGTGAACAGCGCCCTCAGCCCCGCGTAGGCGCCGGCGCCTCCGGCCGCCTCGCCGCAGTGCGCCCGCAGCACCGTCATGTCCCGGCACGCGGGGGCGCGCAGCAGGGCGTCGAGGAGCACGCTCTTGCCGTAGCCGGGCGGTGCGGTCAGCACCACGCACCCCGTCTCACCACGGCGTGCGGCGGCCGCCCGGGCGCCGAGTGCGGTCGACTCGTTGTCGCGGCCGTGTATCACGTCGTACTCCGGAGGCGGTCGAGCAGGTTGTCCAGGGTGGCCAGGTCGTCCTCGCTGAACTGGGCGAAGGTGTCCCGCAGATTGCGTACGTGTCCGACCGCGGCCCGGTGGAGGACATCGTGCCCGGCGTCGGTGATGGCGGCGTAGGCGATCCTTCGGTCCCTGACGCAGGGGCAGCGTTCGACGTAGCCGGCCGCCTGTATCCGGTCGATCAGCCTGGTGACCCCGCTGGTGGTCAGGGCGATCTGGTCGGCCAGCGCACTCATGGTCAACTGCCCTTCCTCCGCGCGGGCGAGCCGGATCAGGACCTCGAACCAGACGTGCGGCAGGCCGACTTCCGACTGCATGGCCGTGCCCAGGCGCCGCTCGAGGTGACTGTGGGTCTCCACCAGGCGGCCGAACGTCGTGACGAGGGGGTGGTCGATCGGGTTCGAGGAAGGCACATGGGGATTCTAAGCCAGAACACTTGTCCAGTCAGCTATTGTCGAGTCAGAGGCAGCGGTTCAACGTGCGACCGGCCAGCGGAATACGATTGCGCTCCAGCGGCTGCGTTCGCGCGACTCAGCCCTTCACGCTCGGCACTCGACTTTGCGATAGCTAACGATATCTGCGTGATCGGCAACTGGTCGCCACGCGGTACGCGCGGACTCCGGGCAGCAATCGGACGGGCGCGGCGCCCAAGCGGGCAAGCCGGAGTCCACCCAACCCCCGGCCACGCCATTCCCACATCCCGCCGGCCGCCCCGGACCGCGCGGCCCCACGCGGCCCCGCCGTCCGCGGACATCGGCAATCAGGGCCCGCTATCTGGCCACCCACCGCCCGCGCGCTCGACACTAGGGATTTTCCGGTGTCGTGCATGAGATCACTTAGGAAGGTGATGCGTACCCCGACCGGAAGGAGCGGGAGTCCGATGAGAACCACGGAACGGTCGGCCCACCCCCACCGCACTCGCCCTTCTGTGCACATCCACGCCCGGGAAGCACGAGCCCGGCCGAACCCGCACGTTCCCGTCAGCAAATAGACTCGGGCGAAATCCGGCAATTTGCTAATTCGGTTCCTCTTCAGACAGAGGAAGCGCCTTGTCATGACGTCCAGAATAGGGATCCGGCGCGTGATGCCCGCTTCATGACCGAAATACACTTGGCCGGAATCCACACACTTCTCCCGCCTTTCGGAAACCGAGCCACCCAATCCGCAGCACGGGGACCGACGCATGCCCCGGTTCCGGCTGACGACGCTCCTCCTCCGACGCCCTGGTTCCGGTCCCCGCACCTGCGGAGCGAGGACCCGCGATGCGCACTCTGCTCGTCGACAACGACGAATCCTTCACCCACAACCTGTTCCATCGCCTCGCCGAGGTGAACAACCGGGAGCCCGAGGTCGTCCGCCACGACGACCCCTCCTGGCGCCCGGGCCTGCTGCGGGACTTCGACAACGTGGTGCTCTGCCCGGGACCGGGCACCCCGCACGACCGCGCCGTCACGGCGATCGGTGCCGAGGTCTGCCGTCAGGACCGGCTGCCCGTGCTCGGCGTGGGTCTCGGCCACCAGACGATCGCGCTGGTGCACGGCGGCACTGTGGGCCGTGCGCCCTGGCCGTGCCACGGACGCGTCTCGCCCGTGCGGCACACCGGTACCGGGCTCCTTCGGCAACTGCCCAACCCGCTCGAGGCCGTCCGCTACCACGCGTTCGCGGTCACCGGTCTCTCCCCCGTCCTGGAGCCCACCGCCTGGGCGACGGACGACGGCGTGGTCATGGCGCTGCGCCACCGGAGTCTGCCGCTGTGGGGAGTGCAGTTCCACCCCGAGTCCGCCGGCACGGACACGGGCCGTCAACTGCTCGTCAGCTTCCGCGAACTGACGGAGGAGCACCGGAGATCCCGCCCCGGCCCGCCCCTGTTCGCCGGTGCCCCGCCACGGCGGGCACCGGTGGTCACCGCCACCGGTGCGGGGAAGGCGCCGAAGCGGCTCCCGGGCGCCGGCGACCGCGCGCGGCCCCCGCGCCGCAGGCTGCGGGTACTGGCCGAACGGCTGGAGACACGCTGGGAGGCGGAGACGGTCCTCGACCGCCTGTTCCGCCCCGGTGACCATCCCTTCTGGCTGGACAGCGGCCGCGCGGACGGCGGTCCGGGCCGGGTGTCCGTCCTCGGCAACGCGGACGGGCCGCTCGCCCGGGTCGCCACCGCGCACGTGGTCAGGGGCAGCGTGTCCGTCCGGGCGACGGGGCCCGCCGAGGTGGTCCGCAGTCCGTTCCTGCGCTGGCTCGACGAGGACCTGCGGTCCCTGGCGGTGGACGTCCCGGAGCTGCCGTTCGACTTCGCACTCGGCTGGGTCGGATATCTGGGCTACGAGTTGAAGGCCGAGTGCGGCGGCGCGAGGGCGCACCGGTCACCGGCTGCGGACGCCGTCATGGTCTTCGCCGACCGTGCCGTCGTCCTGGACCACGGCACCGGCACCGCGTATCTGCTCGCCCTGGCCGAGGAGGGGGACGAGGGCCCGGCCCGGTCCTGGCTCACCGCCGTCTCGGCGCGGCTCGCCACGGTGCCGCCGCTGCCCGTTCCGGCCGCCCGCATCCCGTCACCGGCCCGGCCGGCCCGGCTGCGGCTGCGTCATGAGCGCGAGCGGTACCTCAAGCTCGTCGCCGCCTGCCAGGACGAGTTGACCGCCGGCCACACCCATGGGCTGTATCTCGCCAACATGATCGAGACCAGGACGGACCTCGACCCCTGGCAGGCGTACCGCACCCTGCGGCGGCTCGCCCCGGCGCCGTTCGGGGCGTTCCTGGGATTCGGCGCGCTGTCCGTGCTCAGCTCCGCCTCCGGGCGTCTCCTGCGCGTCGACCGGCAGGGGTGGGTGGAAACGACGGTCACCGAGGGTTCCCGCCCCCGCGGGAGCACGCCGGAGGAGGACGCCCTGCTGATCGCGGACCTCGCCACCAGCGAACGGGAGCGGGCCGCCCATCTGACCCTCGTCGACCTGACGCGGCACGATCTGGGTTCCCGCGCCGGGGCCGCCGCGGTCACGGCCGATCCGCTGTTCGACGTGATGACGTGTTCCGCCGGGCACCGCATGGTGAGCACGGTCGGGGCGCGGCTGCGCCAAGGCACCACAGCCGTGGCGGCGTTGCGTTCGGCCTTCCCGGGCGGCTCCGTGACCGGCGCTCCCAAGCCGCGGACGATGCTGGCCCTGGACCGGCTGGAGAGCGGGCCGCGCGGCGTCCACACCGGGGCGATCGGTTACTTCTCCCTCTCGGGAGCGGCCGACTTCGGCCTCGCCACCCGCACGGCGGTGCTGAGCGGCCGGCGTCTGCGGTACGGAGTCGGCGGCGCCGTCACCGCGCCGTGCGACCCGGATGCCGTGTTCGAGGAGACGGCACGCGAGGCCGAGCCATTGCTGTCCCTGTTGGGCGCGCGGTTCCCGGGGCACGGCACGCAGGAGGCCCCGGGTGTCGCCCTGCAGGGCTCGCGCGGGCGTCGTCTCTAGGCCCGCTCCTGATCCGGCTCTGTGAGCGCGGGGCGAGGTGCTCCTCGACAGCCCCCGTCCCGCGTCCGGGAATGTGCGCACCCGCTTCAACAGGAGGTCTAAGGATCTTCCGGCATCCGGCGTGAGATCACAGTGCCGGGCGATGCGGATCGCCCGGGGAGGTGCTCCCCCGTCCTGCCGGCCACCGATGAAAGGCACAAGGCACTTCATGGATTCCGCCCGACGGCCGATCCTGTTCGTCAGTCTCCCCGAGAGCGGCCTGCTGAACCCGCTGCTGGTGCTGGCCGGTGAACTCTCCCGCCAGGGCGTGGCGGACCTGTGGTTCGCCACCGACGAACACCGCAGGGAGGACGTGCGCAGAACGGCGGAACGCGCACCGGTGCGGTTCGCCTCCCTCGGCGAGGTGATTCCCGAGCTGTCGGCCGTGACCTGGCCCGACGACGTCTACCGGGAGGTCACGCAGTGCTCCCGCTTCCGGGCCCACCGCGCCGTCATCAAGCAGTCCTACAAGCCCGCCCTCCAGGCCGAGAAGTTCCACCGGCTCCAGAAGATCGTCGAAAGGGTCCGGCCGACGCTCATGGTCGTCGACTGCATGAGCGGTTTCGCCGTGGACCTGGCGGTCGCCCGGGGCATCCCCTTCGTGCTGAGTGTGCCGTTCCTGCCCAGCAACGTGCTGACCTCGCACAGTCCCTTCGCCAAGGGGCTCACCCCGCGTGACTTCCCCGTCCCGCACTCGGGGCTGCCGCGCCGGATGAACCTGGCGCAGCGGGTGGCCAACGAGCTGTTCAAGTTCCGTACCCTGGCCATGTTCTTCAACCCGGTCATGGGCAAGGTGCTGTCGAAGGACGCCCGTCTCCGCAAGGAGCAGGGACTTCCACCACCCAACCCGATGACGCGGATCGACAGGGCCGAGCTGGTGCTGTGCAACTCGGTCGCGGAGCTGGACTATCCGTTCGACATCCCGGAGAAGGTGCGCCTCGTCGGCGCGGTGCTGCCGCCGCTGCCGGAGACCACCGGGGACGATCCGGTGCGCAAGTGGCTCGACGACCAGTCGTCCGTCGTCTACATGGGCTTCGGCACCATCACCCGGCTGACCCGGGAGCAGGTGGGTTCCCTGGTGGAGGTGGCCCGCCGGCTGGCGGGCGAGCACCAGGTGCTGTGGAAACTGCCCGCCGAACAGCAGCACCTGCTGCCGGCGTCCGATGAACTGCCGGGCAACCTGCGCATCGAGAGCTGGGTGCCCTCCCAGCTCGACGTCCTCGCCCACCCCGGCGTCAAGGTGTTCTTCACCCACGGCGGCGGCAACGGCTTCCACGAGGGCCTCTACTTCGGCAAGCCGCTGGTCGTGCGCCCCCTGTGGGCGCACTGCTACGACCAGGCGGTACGCGGCCGGGACTCCCGGGTGAGCCTGACCCTCGACCACCCGGAGACCATCGTCGTCGACGACGTCGTGGACAAACTCACCCGGGTTCTGGGCGAGCCGTCCTTCCACGAGAACGCCGAACGCATCGGCGCCCTCCAGCGCGCCGCGGGCGGCCGGACGGCCGCCGCCGACCTCATCCTCGGCCTTCCGGCCCTGGTCTGACGGTGAGCGGCCTTCACGCATCCCGGTCCGCCGACTGCAACGGCACCGCGCGCGGCGTCGCCCGCCGGAGTCGGCGATGGACTCGGCCGCCGCCTGCGGCGGACAGCGGCCGACACCCGGTCCAGCGATGCGTACGCCGCCGGACCGGGTGATGCCCTCGGCCCCTCGGCCCAGGGGGCGGCGCTGGAAGGACCCACCGCAGGATCCTGGCCGTCCTGACGTGCCTACGGGCCTGACCGGGCCACGGCCCGTCGTGACCTGCCGACGGGGCGCCGAGGGTTGGCGTCACCTGTGCTCCGGGCCGAGCGCCGGGCGCAGTGCGTCGACGATCAGGGCGAGGAGCCGGACGATCTTCTCCGGCTCGTCGGTCGTCGTGGCGGAGAGGAACACGCCGAGGAGCATCATCGCGACGTCCTCGGGGCCGGCGTCCGAGCGCGGCGAAACCGGCCTGGGCGGGGTCGTGGTTGGCGGCGGCCGCCGAACACCTCCGGCGGCAGCCGTCCGGCTGCGCGTCGACGGACTCGCCGTGGGGCGCGGCCTGGCCGGTCAGCAGACGATGAACGGCTTGTCCGCGACGTTCTGGTGCTGCCGGCGGATCGCTCGCACACCGCTCACCGCGGCCTCCGTACGGGATGGGTACGCATCGTGCGTCCGGCCGCCCGCGAGTCAGGGCAGACGTGGCGGGCGGCCGGACGGTGACCGGTCCGGCCCGTGCGCGGCGCCCGCCACGGGGGACGGCGGTGGAATCGGCCGCGCGGGCGCCTTGTTCGGTCGTGCACGGGATACCTCCGGATCGGTCGGGAGCCAGCATCCGGCGTCAGGCGGTCCTGGGGCAGTGGCCGAAGAGCCCACGGACATGGGCCGACTGTCCCTGGTTCCAGTGATCACGACGCAACGGGCGGCCGCCGCCCTGGTCGGCGATGGCGGCGGCCGCCTGCCCGGAGACGGGTGAGTCCGTCAAGGACGGTGCGGGTCCGCGCCCAAGGCGTCCGCCGTGGCCACCAGTGCCGCGCCGAGGCCGGTCAGCACTCCGCCCAGGCCCATGACCAGCGTGGTGAGGTGCCAGGCCTGGTAGGCGGACAACAGCGAGCCGCGCAGCGTCTCACCCATGAAGGCGGTCTGACGCAACTGGGCGAGTTTCTCGTCGTCGTCCCCCGTGGCGTGCAGCTCCTCGGTGATCTCGGCATACGTACGGCCGCCCGTCGCCTGGGAGACATGCTCCTTGATCAGCTCGGCGTAGGCGTGGGCCTGGGCACCGGTCTCCACGCTCCGGCCGGCGAGAGCGGCGAGGTGGGCGGGCAGCCCGTGGGCCGGGAACGTGATCCGCTGCGCGGCCAGTTCGGTACGGATCTCCCTGCGGCCCATACCGCCGCGCAGAACCATGACGGGTCCGGCGGCCATCAGGGCCGCGCCGGCCATCCTGACCATTACGCCGGTCCGGCGGTGCGCACCATCCATGACATGCCCTCCTGGTTTTTCTTCCTTGGCCTGGTTTTCCTGGTGATGGACGCGGCGCGTACGAGGACGCTGGGCGCCTCGGCGTCCGCGGACCGCGCGGGCGGCCGCAGCGGCGCCAGGTAGGCGACAGCTGAGGCGCAGCCGCCGGACTTCGGGCCCCCGTTGCGGGTACTCCACCGCGAAGACACCGCGGTCCCGCTGCTCGACCCGCGCGAGCAGCGGCAGCGGCAGCGGCAGCGGGTCGCGCGGCGCGACGAGCCCCATGGCGCCGCCGGCCGGAACCGCGTCCGGCGCACCGAAGACCGTGGCATGGCGCAGGGCACGGGGTGCGGACCGCACACCCAGTTCGGACACGGCCTCCTCCTCCGCACCACCGCAGCCACCGCCCTCTTCCGCCTCGCCGCCCGATATGTCCTCCACCATCTCAGGACGCTGCGGTCTGGAAGCGTCGTCCACGGGCGTGTCCGCGGACGTCCGGGAAGGAGGCCGTCCGCCACCGTCCCCGACGCAGCGCACCAGGCGGCCGGGCACAGGTACGGGACGTGGCGGAGCACCGCCCGGCCGATGGCACCGAGCCGGACGGCGACCGGGCCAGGAGCGCGCCGCGGCTGCTTCAGCCCGTGGACACGAGAAGGCGTGGCCGGACAGCCGGACCTGACGGCCCGTATCCGCTCCCGGCCGGTCACAGGCCAGGATCGCCGTGCCACGGCGGTCGGCGCCTGAGCCGACCGGCCCTCCGGTACTCCCCATGGCCCCTGGTCACGGCTCCGAACGGCCCCTCGGTGGAGGGCGGCTCAGAGATTCCGCACGACACGCACGGCACTGGTCGTGCGGGGGTTCATCGGCCGGTTCGTCTCGTGACGCATCCGGCTCCGCCCGGACGGGGGTGAGGACCGGGCCGGTAAGTGTTCCCACAGGGCCGTTCGGCCCCGGGCCCGGAGCAGGGCCCGGCGCCTAGCGTTCGTGGCCATGGAGAACGACGAGATCGCGCGCCCGTCGCAGCGGCGCGCAGGGCAGGGCCGGCCGTTGGCCGCCCGTCGGCCGCTGACCCGTCGCGAGGTGTCGGCCGACGGACGCACCGCCGTGCACAACGTGTTCGGCGGCGGCTACGACTACCGCACCACCGTCTCGGTCTGGTTCCGCGGCGCCTTCACTCTCCATCCGCATCCCGAGGCGACCACCGGGGCACCGCCGCTGTTCCAGTTGCACGCCCTGAGCGCCTGCCTCCTCTGCGGCGCCTGGCCGTTCACCCGCCTCTTCCACGTGTGGAGCGCCCTGGTCGGTCACCTCGTCCGCCCCTACCTGGTCCACCGGCGGCGGGCGGCCACTCCGGCACCCGCGGTGAGGGGCGTTCCGGCCGCCGAGTCGCGTTCCTGGCGGGCCGCGTGAGTCCGGCCCGCACAGGACGGCCGGGTCGTCGCACCGGTTGGCTGCTGACCCTGACCGGCGCCGTCGGCTGGCTCGCCTCCTTCGCGCTCACGGTGGACGACTGGCGCCTGCTCAAGGACCCGGGCCATGAACCGCCGTGCAACATCAGTCCGATCGTGAGCTGCGGCAGCGTCATGTCCAGTCCGGAGGGGAACGTGTTCGGCTTCCCCAACATGCTGCTCGGCCTCGGCGCCTTCGCCGCGGTCGCCGTGCTCGGCGTGGCCGTGCTCACCGGGGCCCGTCTGCACCGGGCGCTGTGGCTGGCCGTGAACACCGGCGGGCGTCGTGTTCGTGCACTGGCTGATTCACCAGTCACTGTTCGGCCTGGGCCGGCTCTGCCCCTACTGCGCCGTGGTCCGGGTCGTCACCATCGCCCTGTTCCGGTACGTCACCCAGCGCAACCTCAGGCACGGAGTCATCCCCGCACCGGCGGTCGGCCGGATGGTGCTCACCCTGGTCCTGGAGACGCACTGGATACTCCTCGCGGCCTGGTACGGAGTGATCGCCGTCCTCGTCCTCACCCGGTTCGGGCCCTACTGGAGCACTCTGCTGTGAGCGGGCCACCAGGTCCCTGGGGCCAGGACCCTGGAGCCCTTCGTCACCCCGCACCTGTGCGTGGCGACCCTGCGACGCACCGACCTCCCGGCCGACCGGGAGGTTCGCGACACGCTCTCAGGCTGAGGCCGTCAGCTCCAGGGCGAGGACGGCCTCGACCAGGCCGGTGACGCGGGTGGCACTGCACCGGAACTTGCGCGGCAGTCGCCGGGTCGGGTGCGCGTCATCGTCCGCGCTCTCCCGGTCATGCGGGTGTGCCGGTCATCGGACGGTGAAGCCGGCCGCCTTGGTGTCCAGGGTTGTGGTGCCGTCCTTCGCGGTGGCCAGGACGGCGACGTGCCAGACACCGCGCGGGGACGACTCGGCGTCGGCACCGGTGACCTTGACGGTGTAGGTGCAGCGCACGGTGTTCTGCCCGGAGGGCTTGCAGACGGCCGACTCCGCGGCGGCCATGTCCTTGGCGGTCAACCCCTTCTCGGCGAAGGACGAGTTCTGCGGCCAGGCCAGCACCTTCACGCTCTTGACACCGGAGGACGCCGTGACGTCGGTGACGAAGGCCAGCGAGCCGTCGCGGTCCCCGTCGGGAGCGGTGTAGCGGGCACTGCTGTGCGCCGGCGCCGGAGCCTGCTCCCCGGCGTGGGCGAGGGCGAGGGCACCGGCACCACCGAGGATGACGACACCGGCGGCCACGGACAGAGCGATACGTCGGGACATGGGATTCTCCGTAACTGTCTCAACACTGCATCGGATCGGCGCCAGTGAGCTGCGCCGCTGCACCGATACTCGCCGCGCGAGGGTGCGCCGGACATGAGCGCGCATACTCAACCCGGCCTGAGTAAGCCGCCCGGACGTCAGCCGTCGAGGGTGGGCATGTCGGGGCCGATGGTCAGGGTGACCGTGGCAGGGGCTGATTGCTCGGACAGCGTGGGCGTCACGCCGGGCAGGTGGCCGGCGAGCGCCTGAGCCTGCTCCGACTGGCCCTGGGCGTAGGTGAGGGTGGTTTTGCCGACGCGGTCGGGGGCGTTGCCGGTGGCGGTGATCTGGAAGCCGAGGGCGCGCAGTTGGTCGGCGACCTTCAGTGCCGCGCCCTGGGTGCCGGTGCCGTTGAGGACGGTGACGTGCACGGTGCTTGCCGGGGCGGGCAGTTGGGTGGTCGCCTTCTTCAGGTCGGCTTTGGTCGTCTCCTGGTCGTGGTTGAGTGCGGTGAACAGCTGCCGGGCGGCGGGCTGCTGCCAGGTGACGTTGGCCTTGTCGGTGGGCACGTCGTGCTCTCGCGGGTAGTTGGGGACGGTCAGGAAGGAGATCCGGTCGGTGGCTATGCCCTTCACGTTGGAGGCCAGGCTGTACAGGGGGTCGATGCCGGCCAGGTCGGAGTCGGTGGTCAGCGATTTGGTCGCGGAGTTCAGGAAGCCGTACAGGGCGGTGGGGTTGTACAGCTTTGACTTCGCGCGGTCGGCGAGGGACTGCATGAACTCCTGCTGGCGTCCGATGCGGCCGATGTCGGAGCCGTCGCCGATGCTGTAGCGGGCGCGCACGTAGCCGAGGGCCTTTTCGTCCTTGACGATCTGGCAGCCGGCCTCCAGGTCGAGGTGGGCCTTCTTGTCGTGGATGGCCTGTTCCGGGCAGACCTCAACGCCGCCCAGGGCGTCGACCATGCCGGTGAAGCCGCGGAAGTCCACGATCAGGAAATGGTCGATGCGCACATGAGTGTTGGCCTCGACGGTCTTGATGGTGCAGGCGGCGGCCTTGGCCGTGTCGCCGGTGGTGCCGCCGATCGCGAACGCTTCGTTGATCTTGAAGCGGTGCGGGCTGGACGTCGAACCGTTGCCCCGGTCGCAGGCAGGTACCTCTACCCAGGAGTCGCGGGGGAAGGAGACGACGGTCGCCCATTTCCCGTCGCCGCCGGTGTGCAGCAGCATCAGGGTGTCGGACTGCATCGTCGTGAGGTCCTTGCCGTAGGCGTTCCCGAGGCCTTTGCGGCTGTCGGAGCCGATGACCAGGATGTTCTGGCCTCCGCGGGTGGCCTTGGGCCGGTTGTCGCCCAGCGCGTCGCCCAGATCCGCTCCCTTGATGTTGCCGTCGAGGTGCGTGTACGCCCAGCCGCCCACTCCAGCCACGCCGAGCACGAGGGCCGAGACGGCGAGCGCCACCCAGCGGCCGATCCGCCGTTTGGGACGCCTGCGCCGACGCCGCCCGGCCGGCTCCTGGTTCTCCACGGGTGATACGGATCTTCTGTGTCCGGCCATGACAGCTCAGGTCCCTTGTGTCGTGCGCTGCTCGCGCGGTGTGAAGAAGCGGCCCGACCGCCGGCAGACAATGCCTGCGAGGCGTCGCCATCGCTGCGCCGCCGCTTGGGCCCAGGCGGCAGCGCGGCAATCGCTCAGCCGAGGAGGGGAATCAGCCCGAGGGCGAAGAGCACATAGAAGCCGACCGCGACCGTGAGGCGTGCCGGGGTGAGCCTGTTCGCTCGCATGGTCAGCAGCAGGTAGACGATCGCGGCCATGGTGATCAGCCCGGACCACAGCAGGGCGCTGTCGAAGTGCCAGCTGGTGAACAGGAGGCCAAGGCCGGAGGGGACGGTGGCCTGGATCATCATGGCGCCGGAGATGTTCGCCAACGCGAGCTTGGTCTTGCCCTGGCGTACCCAGATCACGGCGTTCATGATTTCCGGCAGTTCGGTGGCGATCGGGGACAGCAGCAGGGCGGTCACCGAGGCGGACAGGCCGATCATCGGGCCGATGGCGTCCAACTGCTTCACGAACAGCTGCGAGGCGAAGAAGATCACCGCGAGGGTGACCAGCGTCTGGGCGACGACGGCCCAGGTGGCCGGAGAGGCGGCCTTGGGCTGGAACTTCAGCGGCTCCAGCTCCTCCTCCTCGCCGTCCTCGTCCTGGCCACCGCGGATCTCCCGCCAGAAGTAGACCGCGTAGGCGGCGAAGAACAACAGACCGAGTACGGGCTTGAAGGCGAAGGCGACCAGGCCGAGCGCCACCTTCACGATGAAGATCGGCAGGAACCACTTCTGGTCCTTGGCCAGCCGTTTCATGTCCTTCGCGGTACCGAGGGCCTGCTCAGCGCCACTGGCCGACTGGGCGGGCGTGTCGGGGCCGCCGCCACCCGCGGCGACCAGCGCGGCAGTACGCTCGCGCTCCTTGCGGCGCTTGAGCAGCAGCATGGCGCCGGTGACGCCGTAGGCGACGGTGGCCAGCGCCAAGGGGCCGCCCATCGCGGCGCCGACGCCGATGTCCTTGGCCTCAGCGGTCGCGCCGGTGGTCACCGCCACGAGCGTGACCACGGACTCGGGCAGTGCGGTGCCGAAGGCGGCCAGGATCGTCCCGACCGCCATCTTGCCGACGTTGAGGCGCTCACCGAGCCACTCGACGGCGTTGACGAACCACTCACAGGAGAGATAGATCGCCACCGCGCAGACGATCAACAACACGAAATGGATCACGGTCTCGGTTCAGCCTTCCCGCAGCGGCGAGGGCTTCGAGAACAACCGCGCGAGGGGAATGGCGGCAGCTTCGACCCCGCCGACACGCATACGTCGTCGACAAAGGGCCGAAGGTCTCGCCCACCCGCACGCAGCGCGGGCCCGGCCACCGGGAACCCGGTGCGGGGTTCCAGTGTGTCGACGACCGGTATTGCAGGGCTACTCCCCTTCGCGACCGCCGAGCATACATGGTGATTCGCCATGCCCCAACTGGGCACGGCACTCCTGGTCCGGCATCTCCTCGCGGCCGTCAAGCTCGGCGTCGAAGGCACACTCAGCCTGCGGGCAACAACGCGGTCACCGTCCGTTGCCACCACGCAGAACTGGGGAAGCAGAAGGCTTGTGGCGTGAAGCAGGCCGTGGCCGCCGCAACCCTGTACGGGATTGACCCGGCGAAGGCGGGGTGTACAGCACGGAAGCACAGCAACCGCCGCGACCACAACCGCGCGCCCCGGTCGAGCTCAGCAGCCGTAACGCGCAGATACTCACCTATCATGCTCATGACCGGAGACTAGACGAGGCCTCTGACAGCGGTGGTCGAGCAGACCGTCTCAGTTTCCGTCTCATTCGGCCCCGTTCAGGAACGTGTTCATCTGAGCCGCCGTTCCGGTTCCAATCTGGTCGCAAGCCGCCCACGAACCCAGGTGAACGCCCCTGAGAGCGTGCGCCCTGAATCAGCAGGTGCGAGTGCCTGTGGTGCGGGTTTCACTCTCCGGCGGGCCGACGCCGGAGGACCGTGAGCACCGGGCCGAGCGCGAGGACGACGCCGAGAACGGCGAAGCCGTGGGTGAGGGTGGTGAGCGAGGCGACCGCCGCGACGAGCAACGGGCCGCCCGCGTCGCCGAGTTCGCGGCCGAGTTCGGCGGCGCCCATGGTCTGGCCGAGACGCTCCGTTGGAGTGCTTGCGGCAAGGGCGGCGAAGCCGAGCGGGGTGATCAGACCGGTGCCGGCGCCGATCAGCGCTGCACCCAGGAGCAGCCCGGTAAGACCCGGCAGCATGGTGCAGCCCAGTCCCACGGCGGTGAGCAGCAGCCCTGCCGCGATGCCCGTACGGGTCGTCAGCCGTCCGTGGTCCAGTGCCCGTCCGGCCTTCGGCTGGACCACGGCAGCACAGGCGACCAGGACCGACACTGCGGCACCGGTGGCCACCGTGCCCAGGCCTGCCGCCCGGCCCGAGACCGGCAGGAAACCCACCCCGATCGAGAGTGCGGCGGTCGCCGCGGCCAGGGCCGAGGTCGGGGCGAGGAAGGCCGGGTCGGCCAGGCGCCGGGCCAGGTCGAGCACCGTCTGCCGGGCCTTGGGCAGCGGCGGTACGACCGGGACGGCGAGCGCGGCCCACACGGCGACCGCCGCCCCCAGCACGGCCAGGACGGTGAACAGCAGGCGCAGGCCCCCGGCCCACACCAGCACTCCGCCGAGCAGCGGGCCGAGGGTGTGGCCGACCGACTTGTGGAAGCCATAACTGCCGAAGGCGCGGCCGTGCTTGGCCGCCGGGTTGAGACGGGCGACCAGCGCGGAGGCCGACGGGGAGAAGGCGGAGGCCGCGACGCCCTGGCCGAGGCGCGCGGCCCACAGCCGGCCGGGGCTGTCCGCGACGACGTACAGGGCGGACGCCGCGGCGAAGGCGACGAGTCCGCCGAGCAGGACCGGGCGTGCGCCGATCCTGTCGGCGAGTGTGCCGAAAACCGGCTTGAGCAGTACCTCGGCACCGTCGTACAGGGCGAGGAGGCCGCCGAGCACCAGCAGCGAGGTGACCGCGCCCCGGGCGTGGCCGCCGAGGCTGGCGGCGATTCCGTGCGCGCCGAAGGCGGTGGTGAACCCCGCGGCATACAGCGGCCACATGTGCCGGGCCGGAGCCGCCTGCACCGTGGGGGCCGTGCTCACTGTTCCGCCTCCGGGACCTGGTGCAGGGCGGCGAAGACACGCTCGGCGTAGTCCTCGCAGGCGGCCACGCACTGCTTGAGCCGCTCGCCTGCCCTCGCCGCCTCCGGGGTCCCGAACACGTCGCGTGCCGTCAGGTCGCGGTGCCAGCGCCGCAGCCGCTCCAGCGACTGCTCCTCTTCCTCCAGCTCGGCCAGCGTGAACTTGGCCGTGCGGATCTCCTTGGCGAGCTCCGCCTCGAACTTGCCGCAGTCGGCGAGGAACTCCGCCCAGTCCGCGGACCGCGCGGCAGCGAACATCTCCTGGAGACGGACGGCGTCCTCAGGTCCACGCCCGGAGGCATTCAACGTCACGACCTGGCCGTCCGCCTGCTCGGTCAACGTGACCGCCCGCGCGATGCCGTCGGCGAAGACGGGGACGTCCGGTACGGCCCAGATGCCCTGGCCGAGCGAGAGCGCCCCGATCCTGCGCAGCTCCCGCCAGACCGCCACCCGGTGCCGCGACGGCTGGGCAGGCAGTTTGATCACAAGGATGAGCCAGCGACTCACCGGTTCCACAGTCGCCACACCTTGAAATGTAGCAAGTGTTACATCCAGGCGTGTACGAGCGGGCGAACGTGAGGGGACGGGAGTAGTGCAGGCGCGGGCTGCGCCCAGTGGCGCAGTCGGCGCGGGGCCCGGCCCGCTCGGCCGCGCCATCGTCACCGTGGATCCGCAGCTTCCGGTCGGGATGCCGGGCGGCGACGGCGGCGAACGCCTCGGCGAGAACGGCCCGTTGCCGCATCAGGCGGCGTTCGCCCTGCCGTCGGCCGACGGAGTCAGCCCATGCCGAGCGGCGCTCCCTGAGGTGCGCCGCCGAACTTCCCCGGCCGTCGGCCCGACTCAGTCGACAGCGGCGGGCTCCGAGTGCTCGGCCGGGATGTCACGGACCCCCAGGCGCAGGTGCTCGACGTGGTAGAGGGCCTGGTCGAGGAGTTCAGCGACGTGGTTGTCGTAGAGGGCGTAGATGATCGACCGTCCTCGCCGCTCACCGGTCACCAGACCGAGGTTGCGCAGCAGGCGAAGCTGGTGGGAGCAGGCGGAGGCTTCCATGCCGACGGCCTCCGCGAGCTCGCCGACCGAGCACGGCCCCTCCTGGAGACGGGCCAGGATGTACAGCCGGGAGGGCGTGGCGAGGGCCTGGAGGGTGGCGGCGACGTCCGTGGTGCCGACCGTGTCAAGGCGCTCGCGGGTGGTGGCGCTGCTGGTCGTGGTGACGCGTCCGTGGCCCATGACCTCCATGATACCGACGACACTTGAAGACCTGTTCACATGTTCCTGTACGGTGGAGGTGTTGCCGCGTCTGCCCGCGAAGGGTTGTTTTGTCATGTCTTCTGTACTGGACCAGCGGTCCGCGCCGCCCGTCGGCGGCCCACGGCCCGCCCTGCTCCGGCGCCCCACTCGTCTGCCGGCGCTGCCGGAGGCACGGTGGGCGCTCGCGGCCCTGTTGCTGTTCCTGCTCGCTCTTCCTGCCTACTTGCTCGACGGTCCGGCGTGGCTGTGGGGGACGCTGTTCGCCGCGACCTACGTGACCGGAGGCTGGGAGCCGGGCTGGGAGGGCCTGAAGGCTCTGAAGGACAAGAAGCTGGACGTGGACCTGCTGATGGTCGTCGCGGCCCTCGGGGCCGCTGCGATCGGGCAGATTCTCGACGGCGCGCTGCTGATCGTCATCTTCGCCACCTCCGGCGCCCTCGAGGCGATCGCCACCGCCCGCACCGCGGAGTCCGTGCGCGGCCTGCTCGACCTCGCCCCCACGACCGCCACCCGGCTGCTGCCGGACGGCACCGAGGAGAGCGTCGACACCGAGCGACTGGCGGTCGGGGACACCATCCTGATCCGCCCCGGGGAGCGGATCGGTGCCGACGGCCAGGTCCTCGACGGGGTCAGTGACGTGGACCAGGCCACCATCACCGGCGAACCGTTGCCGGTGGCCAAGCAGGCGGGTGACGAGGTGTTCGCCGGCACCGTGAACGGCACCGGCGCCCTGCGCGCAAGGGTCGAGCGGGATCCGTCGGACTCGGTGATCGCCCGGATCGTGAAGATGGTCGAGGAAGCCTCCGAGACCAAGGCTCCCACCCAGCTGTTCATCGAGAAGATCGAGCAGCGCTACTCGATCGGCATGGTCTTCGCGACTTTCGCCGTGTTCGCCGTCCCGCTCGCTTTCGGCGACACGCTGCGGTCGGCGCTGCTGCGGGCGATGACGTTCATGATCGTCGCGTCGCCGTGCGCGGTGGTGCTCTCCACCATGCCGCCGCTGCTGTCGGCCATCGCCAACGCGGGCCGCCGCGGTGTGCTCGCCAAGTCCGCCGTCGTCATGGAGCGCCTCGGCCGGATCGACGCCGTCGCGCTGGACAAGACCGGCACCCTCACCGAGGGCACGCCCCGCGTCACCGACCTGCGGCCGCTGTCCGGCAGCGACCTGGACGAGGGTTCGCTCCTGCGGCTGGCGGCTTCCGCCGAGCACCCCAGCGAGCATCCGCTCGCCCGCGCCGTGGTCGCCGCCGCCCGTGAGAAGAACCTGCCCCTGGCCGAGGCCGGCGACTTCACCTCCAGACCGGGACAGGGCGTCACCGCCACCGTCGACGGCCACACCGTCCAGGTGGGATCCCCTGCCCGCCTGCTGGACGGCTCCGCTCACGAGTCGCACGGGAAGGTGGTGGCCGAGCTGGAGGACACCGGCCGCACCGCCGTGGTGGTCCTGCGTGACGGGGTGCCGGTGGGGGTGCTGGGCATCGCGGACCGGCTGCGTCCGGACGCGGCGGCCACCGTCGCCGCGCTCACCCGGCTGACCGGCCGCACCCCGGTACTGCTGACCGGCGACAACGAGCGTGCCGCACGGTACCTGGCCGCCGAGGTCGGGATCACCGAGGTCCGCGCCGGACTGCTGCCGCAGGACAAGGCGGCCGCGGTGAAGGAGTGGGAGGTCGAAGGGAAGCGGGTGCTCGTCGTCGGTGACGGGGTCAACGACGCCCCCGCGCTGGCCGCGGCGCACTCCGGGATCGCGATGGGCAAGGCCGGCTCCGACCTCGCCCTGGAGACCGCCGACGCCGTCGTCGTCCGCGACGAACTGGCCACCATCCCGTCCATCGTGCAGCTGTCCCGCACCGCGCGCCGCCTCGTCATCCAGAACCTGGTCGTCGCCGGGGCGTTCATCACCCTCCTGGTCGCATGGGACCTGATCGGCACGCTCCCCCTGCCTCTGGGCGTCGCCGGACACGAGGGGTCCACCGTCATCGTCGGCCTCAACGGCCTGCGCCTGCTGCGCGAGGCCGCCTGGCCCCGCCTCACCAGGGACACCGCTTGAGCAGACGCGCCCGGCGCGCTGCCCCCGCCCCGGGGGAGGCGCGGCGCACCGTCACTGATCCCTCACCACCGGCATCGCACTGCCCTCCGGCGACGCGTCCCTGCGCCGCTTCATCGATGTGACCTCGCCGACGTCGGAGCCGCCGCAGTGGTGGTCCGCCGATTTCTTCACCGCGGACGTCCGCACACGGCTGTTCACGCACTACCGACGCGAGGAGGACACCGAGATGGAGAGCGGCAAGCTGGACGAGGAACTGGCCAGGATGAGCGACATCGCGTCACTGGTGACGCCGGGAGCGATGGTGCTGTTCAACGAATCCTTCGCCGCGACCAACGAGCGCGAGGGCTCCGGGATCGGCTGCCAGGTCACCCGTGCCCTCCTGGACTCTGGAGTCAAGGTTCTGCTGGTCACCCACCTGTTCGACCTCGCCTACGGCCTGCACGAGCGGCCGCCGAAGGAGGGCGCGGTGTTCCTGCGTGCCGAGCGCCGGGCGGACGGCAGGCGTACCTTCCGCCTGGAAGTGGGCGAACCGCTGCCGACCAGCTTCGGCGAGGACCTGTACCGGAACGTCTTCGGCGAACCCGCTCGAGCACCACGCCTCGCGGGGTGAGTCCGTGGTGTGCGCCCGGCCACTGTCCGTCTGCCGGCTCCGCATCCCGCCGATGAGAGTGGTGGGCCGGTTCACCGACAGGCTGAAGAGGACACTGAGTGCCCGGTCTTGGCCTGCTCGTCCTCCACCTCGATACGGAAGGCCCCGAACAGTGCGGTCGCCGACCACCTTCAACTGGCCTGCCACCTAGGCCAAATGAAACGGAGAAGCAAGAACCTAACGCTCACTCAGAACACGGTCGAGCGCTGCCCGGCCTGCGGGGCCCCATGGCGGCTTGCCGCCAGGAAGGCCCCGATCTCCGTTCTGGCCCATAAGCATGAGGAACAGGCTCTTCAGAGCAGCCAACCCGCGGGCGCGCCGGATCGTCGCCTCGTCCGCATGCGCGTACACGTCGAAGAACCGTGAGGCGGCGCCCGCGGGAAGGACCACCCACGCGGCCGCGAGGTCCCACGCCGGATCGCCGGCGAACATGTCACCGAAGTCGATCACACCCGAGAGCGTGCCGTCCGCGACGACGACGTTTGCGGGATGAAGGTCACCGTGCACCCATACCGGCGGGCCCTCCCACTCGCGGGCCGCGGCGGCATCATCCCAGACGGCCCGGACGTCGTCGGCAACGCCGCCGGGTGCAACGGCTCGAAAGAAGTAGTCGAAGCCGTCCGTGCACTTCTTGGGGTGAGCGCCGCGGTCCGAACTGTTCGGCGCCTCGGCGGGAGCCTCCACATGGAGCGCACTGAGGAAGCCCGCCAGGGTGTCGGCCGCGTGGTCGCCGCGGCTGATCGAGGTGTGGTCCAGCGGCTCGCCGGGAACCCACGTCATGACGGTCCAGGGCTTCGGGAAGCGCGCGGACGGTTCACCGATCCGCACAGGGTTCGGGACCGGGAGCGGCAGGCGCGGAGCCAGGACGGGCAGCCATCGGCACTCCTTGCGCTGGAGATCCGGGGCACGTTCCGTACGCGGCATACGCACCGCCAACTCGTCCCCGAGGCGCCACTGCTGGTTGTCCCATCCACCTGCTACCTCGCGGATGGCCAGCCCTGCAAGGTCCGGATGCTGCTCCTGCAGCAGGTCGTGGACCAGGTCTGCGGTGATCTCGATCTCGGAGTCGGCCATGCGAAGCCACAGTACTGGGACAGGCGGAGCGACCCTCGCTCTCCGGAAGATCCAGCCACGCAACCTTCGCTGTGAGAGATCAGCGGACGCCCCTCTTCGGCCAGTGACAGATGCCTCGCCCAACTGACGACCGCCCCGCCCAATCACAAGCAGCTGAGGTCGTCGGGGACAGGACCATACCCGCATTCATCACTCGTTCGTTTTCGGCGCCTTCCGGCCATAGGGCATGTGACTCGCAGCGATAGTTGGCCATTCGCAGCGTACGGCCGGCGTCGCGCGCTCGACGGCTTCGACCTGACGGTCGCGCCCGGCGAGATCGTTGGCCTGATCGGGCACAACGGTGCCGGCAAGACCACCTTCGTCGAGATCGTCACTGGTCTCGTGCCTCCCGACGCGGGCCGGATGCGCATCGGCCCGCATGACGCGCTGCGTGCCGGCCGGGCCGCCCGCCGGCTCCTCGGCGTGGCCCCGCAGGAGCTGGCGTTGTACGGCAGCGTCACTGTGCGGGAGAACCTGCGGTTGCTCGCCGGGCTTGCCGGGCTGCGTGGGCGGCGACGAGACGCGGAGATCGCCCGGGTCCTGGAAGAACTCCACCTGGCAGCCGTCGCGGACCGGCCCGTAGGGATCCTGTCCGGTGGTCAGCGCCGCCGCGTCCAGGCGGCGACCGCCATGGTCGGCTCTCCGCCGTTACTGCTGCTGGACGAGCCGACCGCCGGGGCCGACCCGGAGACCCGCTCGGCCTTGCTGGCCGCCGTCAAGGCCCGCGCCGAAGCCGGCGCCGCCGTCGTCTACACGACTCATTACCTGCCGGAACTCGTCGATCTCGACGCCACGTTGGCGCTCGCCCGGGCCGGGCGCGTCATCGCGCGAGGGACACAGGAAGGGCTCACCCGCCACCTGCCGGGCGAACTCCGGGTCACCTTCGCCAACCCGACCGAACCCGAACTGCGTCTGCCCACCACGGATCCGGGTGCCGAGCTGGCAGCCCTGCTTGCCGCCGGCCGCACGCCCGTCTCCGTCGACATACGTCGCCCCAGCCTGGACGACCTCTACCACTCCCTGGAAGCCGGAGCGATCGAGAAGAGGAAGAAGACGGAGCCCCGTGATGTCGCTGCGTGAATCCGCCACCCGCCTGAGCGTCCTGATGCGCCACAACGCGCTGCTGATGCTGCGCGAACCCGGCCCAATCCTCAGCCGGATGATCCTTCCGCTCGTCTTCATCACCCTGCTGCGCCCGCTCTACCTGGCCGCGCAGGGCCGCACGACCGGCACCGAACAGGCGGTCGTCGGCGCGCTGGTCACCTTCTCGCTCCTCGCACTCAGCATCTCCGGCAACGCGATCCTCGCCGAACGACTCGGCCGCACGTGGGATCGCCTGCGGGGCACACCGCTGCATCCCGCGGAGATGCTCGTCGGCAAGGCGATCCCCGTCTTCGCGGCCCTGCTCGCTCAGCAACTCCTGATCGTCGGCTTCGGCATGTGTGTCTTCGGGCTGAGCGTTCCGCATCCGTTCCTGCTGGTCGGCGTCCTGCTGAGTTGGAGTTGCACCTTGCTCGGCCTCGGCACGCTGCTCGGTGTGCTGGCCCGCAGCATGGGCGAGCTCTCGGCCGCCTTCGACATCGGCGGCATGCTGCTCAGCAGCGTAGGCGGCGCGCTCGTCCCGCTCAGCATCCTGCCGGCCTGGGTCGCGCACGTGGCCCCGGCCTCCCCCGGCTACTGGGCTGCCCGGGGCCTGCACGCCGCCCTCGACGGCGACGCGCACACCACGGCGGCGGCCTGCGGCACGCTCCTCGGCGTGGCACTGCTTTGCGGCACCCTCGCCTCGGCCCGGCTACAAGGGCGCAGCGGGCGGCTGGTGGCTCTCTAGGCCAGCGTCACAAACCGCTGGGCCCGTGCCGGAAACGCGCGCGACCGATATGAACTCGGGCGGGACTGGCGGAACGAGCAGGTCCCAGCTCATGTCGCCTCCCGTGTCCGCGGTTGTCCTCGGACTCCAGCCGGATCCCATGACGCTGCCGGTCGGTCTCCTCCCCCGAGAATCCTGTGCCTCGAAGGTCCGCCCGTCGGCCTTGGCCTCCGGCATGTCATGGGTCTCTGACAGGGTCACGGTCATAACCGAACATTGCTGACCTCCTGCGACGTGTCGCCGTACGGGTTGCATCCGACAGCGAAGAACTTCCTGCGTGTGCGGTCACGTCACCAGATGAGGACTCCGCCTCCCATCGCGAGCCCTCGCCTCGCCGCATCCTCGATCATTGTCAACCGGTCGGAGATCGCCTCCCTGTAATCCGTGGTCGTCCGCACGGGTTCTATGCCTGCAACGATCTGCTCCAGGTTCTCGCGAAGCAGGAGGCACTCGCGCAGGAACGCTGGGACCTGCTCGGGATCGACCTGCAGGTCGGCGTCGGCCAGGACCGGGAAGAAGCCGGCCCCTAGCGACCGCACCACTTGCGAGCCCCACACGCGAGTCCGCCAGCTCTCGAAACCCGCGGAGTCGGAGCATCCGTCAGGAACATCCTGCAGCTGCCTCCCACCATCCGCGCCAACAACGAAGACATCCACCGACAAGCTCATGAGCGCAGTGGACCACAGCCTTGACGGGGCGGTCCAAGGGATTCATGGCCGTCGGCCATCGCTGAACTGGACGTCCAACAGGTGAAGGTTCGCCGCAGCCATACCGCCCCCGGCCGGACAGACTCACACTGGCTCTTCCCCTGGAAAAGTCACTGGTCAGGCCACAGATCACCGACGGGGTTGAGTAGCGTCGAGATCTACGATCACCACCATGGAACCGTGCCCTGGCCGTCGGCACATCGCGGCCTGCGACACCTCCCCGGTGGGCAGGGAATTGAGGGTGGCCGACAGCTTCGTCCCGCTCACTGAACTCATGAAGTCGGTCGGAACGGGAGAGAACCGCCGCAGCCTGCACTCCTAAAAATAGTCACGCAGCGTCGTGCCAGGGCTTGTTCGCTGCCCAATGCCGGACCCAGCCCGCAAAGCCGGGCTGAGCAGTGGTGAACCCGAACTGCGCGCCGAAGGGGACAGCACCGACGTCACTGATCAGCCAGACGTGTCCCCGGTGAGGTCCGGTGACGATGAGATGCCAGTTCATCGCGCACCCGTCGGTACCGAGCACGATCGAGCCGTGGTTGTAGACCTGCTCCAGGAGTTCGTCGGCATCCTCGGACGGGTCCGGGTCCTCCTCCCACATCCAGGCCTCCACCAGCGGGAACGGCTTGCTCAGGTCGCGCTCCTGTTCGTCATCGCCCCAGTCGTCGGGCAGCTCCGCCACCGGCAGCAGTCCGTACTCGGGCGGCCCGGAGTGCGAACCGTCCGATATCTCAGCGACGAAGGTCCGGTACGGATCGGGCAGCACGATTCCGTGTTCTGCCTCGAAGGCATGAACTGCCTCCCAGCCAAGAGCCGACTCGCCTCCGTCATCGACGTCGAACGCCGCACGAAGCGCCGCCAGCTCAGCAAGGTCAGCTTGATCAATATTCATGGGGCATGGATACCACCCCGCTGTGACAACGCCTCGCGCGCTGCGGCACCACAACACGGTCGGCTGCCCGGTCACACGGGGCCCCTGCCCGACGTCCGGTCAGGGAATGCGGGCCACGCCCGCGTAGATGCCGCTCTCCTCCGGTGAGGGCAGTTCCTGGTCGGCGCCGTACCACTCGGTGGCGGTGACCAGGCCGGGCTGCACCAGCTCCAGTCCGTCGAAGAAGCGGGCCACCTCCTGCCGGGTGCGGAAGCTGAGGCGGATGCCGCCCTTGGCGTACTGGGCGATCACCTGCCCCGCCAGCTCGGGGAAGAGGTCGATCGCGGCGTGCGAGAGGACCAGGTAGCTGCCGGACGGGAGGGTTTCGACCAGGCCCTTGACGATGCCGTGGGCGTTCTGGTCGTCGCGGATGAAGTGCATCAGGGCGATCAGCGACAGCGCGACCGGCCGGTCGAAGTCCAGCACTTGCCGGGCGTGCCGCACTATCTCGTCCGGCTCGCGCACATCGGCCTGGATGTAGTCCGTGGCACCCTCGGGGCAGCTGACCAGCAGGGCCTCCGCGTGCCGCAGCACGATCGGGTCGTTGTCGGCGTAGACGATCCGGGCGGTGGGCACAGTCCGTTGCACGATCTGGTGAAGGTTCGGCTCGGTCGGGATGCCGGTGCCAATGTCCAGGAACTGGTCGACGCCCCGGGCGGCGAGGTAGGCCGCCGCGCGGTGCATGAACGCGCGGTTCTGCCGCGCCGCGTCCCGCGCTTCGGGCGGCAGCGTCTCGCCGACCGCCTCGTCGACGGGGTAGTTGTCCTTACCGCCCAGCAGCCAGTCGTAGACCCGCGCGGGGTGAGCCCTGCTGGTGTCGATGCGATGAGACTGCGAATGGTCCGTCGTCATGGCAGACTCCGTCGTCCGGGAAGTGAGGCTTCGCCGCCTTTTGATCATCGTACTCTGTCGCGTTCCGGGCCATATGCCGAACGGCACGGCGAGGGCACGCCGTTCAAAGCCCGGGACCTCACTGCGCGCGCGGGCCAGAGCATCTTCCCGGTTGATGGCAACGACTTGACGTTCCCTGGACGACAACTCCCTTGTGCCAACTCTGCCTTCGGGGCTGCTCGGCACACGTCGCTGAGGATGAGTCAACTCGCCGTCAGCAGCGGACGGACGACGTAGCCGGCGGAGTCGACGCCGGAGCGGCCGCCTTCGACCAGCGCGGCGACGGAGATACGGGAGTTGTACGCGGTCAGCCAGCCGTTGGTGCTGTCGCCCTCCTCAGCGGTGCCCGTCTTGGCGCCGACGCCGGCCAGGCCGCCCAGGCGCGGTGCCGCGGTACCGCTGGTGGCCACGCTGCGCATCATGGATTGCAGGTATCCGGCCGTACGGGCGGAGATGGGCCGCGGCGCGGTGTCCTGGTGCTGGCCTGGAAGGATGATCGGCTGCTTGAAGCCGGCGTTGCGCACAGTGGCCGCCACGGACGCCATGAAGAGCGGCGTGGCCGCGACCTTGCCCTGGCCGATGAACTGGGCTGCCTGGTCGCCGCCCTGAACATCCGGCGGAATGCTCGGGTCGGTGGTGGCGACCCCGCCGCCGATCGACCAGCTGCCCATGCCGAACACGTTCACGGCCTCGTCGTGCAGAGCGGAGGCGTCCCCGTCGTGCACCAGGTAGCGGAAGCCGTCCTTGATGAAGGAGGTGTTGCACGACACGGTGAACGCCTCGGCGATCGTGGCGTTGGCGTTGGCCCTCACGCCCGAGTCGTTGTGGAAGGACTGGCTGTTGGCGATCAGAGACTCCGTGCACGGGGCAGGACTGCTCGGGGTGAGGCCCACCTGGTCGAACAGGGCGGCAGAGGTGATGATCTTCATGGTGGAGCCCGGCGACTTGATGCCGTTGACAGCGATGTCACCGTCCGCGCCCGTGTGGGCGATCGCGAGGATGTGGCCGTTCCTCCAATCGAGCGCCACCGCGCCGGCCGCCTTGTCCCCCAGGTGATCGTCCTTCACGGCACTCTCGGCCACGGCCTGGAGGCGCGCGTCGATGGTCGTCTTGATCATCGGCGCCTTCCCCCTGGAGAAGACGTGCAGCGTCTCGACGCCCGTACCACCGGCGTCGACCACGGCCACACCGGTACTGGTGCTGCCACCGGTGGGCGTGGCGTTCTCGCGGATGGTCGCCGTGATGTCCCGTAGTGAGGGGAAGGTGGCCAGGTCCGTCTTCCCGTCGCTGGCGACGACCCTGGCAGTGGTCGCGTCGGCGGGAAGCGCGCCTGCGGTCAGCGACTGGTCCTCGCCCAACCCGGGGTAGAGCACCGAGTTGTTCCAGTGCACGGCCATCTGGCCGCCCGTGCTCTGCACCACCGCCACAGCGCTCGGGTAGATCCAGGTTCCGCCGGCCACCTGGGCCGTGACGAGGAAGGTGACCTTGGTGGCGCCCGGCGTGACCATCGACCGACCCACCGCGACGACCTGGCTGAAGGTCAGCTTCTTCAGGTCCAGTCCGTCGGTGTACTCCTGCAACGCCCGCGCTGCCATGTCCGGCGCGTCGGTGTCGCTCGCCGCGCCGTCGAGGTGCTGCTTGGACCAGCTGTCCAGGAACGCCCGGGTCAGCTTCTCGGCATTGGCGTCCGACGGCGGTGAGGCCGATACGGCCGCTGCGTCGACGGACCGCCCGGCCTCGGCCGGACCGCCGCCCGCATCTCCGGAGGTCAGCCCATGCACGATGTTGTACGCGCCGATTCCCCCGGTGACGAGCAGCGCCGTGCAGGTACCGGCAATGCCGATCTTCACAGCTCTGTTCATACGGTGGATCGTATGTTTGCTTCGCGCTGTGCGGGCACCGGATATCGATAGATCGTTATCGGACCGTCAAGTTGCCCCTGGCGACCTCAGCGGCCACCGCCTCGTGATCGCCCGGAAAAGTCCTGGTACAGGTGAGTGACAACGCACAGAGATGCGTGGCGCCCTCATGTACGGTCGCCCGTCGCATCGCTCGCACCACATACAGTCGACGGCGTCTTTGCGGGGAGTTCTGGTAAGCCCGCGCGGCTCTCCGGCGCCCGGATTGGCCACCCCAAAAAGCTATGGCGGTCCACATCTTCTGCCCCACGTATGAAGGAAGACCCAGTTGTGCCTGAGCGACCGATGGTAGTTTTCGACGTCAACGAGACCCTGCTCGATCTGGACTCGCTCCACCCCACCTTCAACAGGATTTTCAACGACCCCGCCGCCATGCGCCTGTGGTTCGCCAATCTGATCACCTACTCTGAGGCGCTCACGCTCAGCGGGGCGTACGTTCCGTTCACCGACATCGGCGGTGCCGTGCTCCGGATGCTCGCCGCCACACGCGACATCACGATCAGTGACGCCGACAGTGCCGAGCTGACGGACCGGTTCGCCACCATGCCGCCCCACCCCGAAGTCCCAGCGGCCCTGCGCCGACTCCACGACCATGGCTTCCGGCTGTTCACGCTCACCGACAACACGCTGGAGATCTCCGAGCGCCAGCTGGAGCGGGCGGGCCTGATCGACCTGTTCGAGCGGCGCTTCAGCGTCGACGCCACCGTACGACGTCACAAGCCGGCTCCAGAGGCCTACCACGCAGTGGCCGGTGCACTCGAAGTCGAGCCTGGCGACATCTGCCTGATCGCGTGCCATGTCTGGGACACGATCGGGGCTGTGGCGGCCGGCTGGCAGGCCGCACTCATCCTTCGGGAGGGCAACGCCCCACTCGACGTCGGCCCGCAGCCCAACTACGTCGGGCAGGACCTTGATGCGATCGCCGACCAGCTGATCGAGCGGTATGGCGCTCACGGCCCGGACCAAGCGTGACCGCTATGGGCGTTGACCTCGGCCGGCCGTCAAGTGGGTTGGAGGACTTCGTCATCGGGAAGCGCTTGGGCGGTGAGGACCGCTGAGGACCCGGCTGCTGGCGGGGGGACGGCTGTTCGTGCTGGCCGCCGCGCTGCTCGCCATGACCGGCGTCATCGGTCATCTGATCGGGCTGATGGTGCTCACCACGACGGTCGGTCCCACCGCGTATCTTCTGCTGGCGCACCCGGACACCGAGGCCGCTCAGGTGCGCAGCGCCCTGCTGGGCCACGCGGCGGCGACCGTCAGCGGACTGGCCTGCCTCGCAGCCTTCGGGCTGTGGAGGCGCCCCTCGATCGTCGAGCAGCACGCCGACACGCTGGCGCAGATCGGCGCCCAGGCTCTGGGGGTTGGCCTGACGCTGCTCGCCCTGGTCGTGCTCGACGCCCACCACCCGCCGGCCGCCGCGACCGCCCTGATGATCACGTCCGGCATCGCCCGACCCGGCTTGCCGCTGTTCGGCATGCTCACCGGCCTCGCCATCGTGATCACGTCTGCGGTCGCACTTGCCAAGATCCCGTGGCTCCGCGAGCGCACCCGCCGGACGTTCCACGACTGAGGTGGTGGTGGGTGTGGTGTCGCCGTCGGCACCGGCCGCTGCCTACTTCTGCTGCGAGCGGTTCGCCGACGCCGTGGAGCGGATCGGCCTGCTCGAACGCCGGCCGGATGACCGTCGGCGCCGTCCTGGCCGCGTTCGGCATCGCGCCTCCTGAACCCAAGGTCACCCTGGCCGCCGTCCCACTGGCGGCACCACGCAGGCCCGCGACAATCGGAAATACGGGTTCGGGGACAGCTTCGGGTGACGGGTCTGTCCTTCCCCGAGTGGCTGCGAGGAGGCGATGCCATGAAGCAGGCTGAGACGATTCCGGAGACGTTCCTCGGCGTCGGTTACACAAGGGACCGAGCTGGGCTGCCGCTCGAGGCGGTGCGTGTTCCTGTCCGGCAACCGGCGGACGACCAGGTTCTGATCCGCATCGCCGCCTCGTCGCTCAACCCGCTGGAGTACAAGCTGGCCGACCTCAATTTCATGGGACGGACGCCCCCGGTCGCTCTCGGTCTTGACCTCGCCGGCGTGGTGGTCGCCGTGGGCCCTGGTGTGAGTGGCGTAGCCGTCGGCGACGCGGTGGCCGCCATGGCCGACTTGAACGGCGATGGCGGCTGGGTCGCGACCGGCGCGGGCGGAGGCGACGTCGGCTATGCCCTCACACAGCGGTTCCTCACCGTTCGCAAGCCACCGTCGCTGGGCTTCCGCGATGCGGCGGCGCTGCCGATGGCCTTCCTGTCCGCTTTCGCGGGTCTTTACCGGGCGGTCCAGGCCGGTGACTCGATCTATGTCCCGGGCGGCGGGGGCGGTGTCGGGCATCTGGCCGTGCAGATGGCGGCGCGTGCCCTGGGGGCCGGACTGGTCATCAGCAGTGGCAGCACGCCGCGATCAATCGCACTGGCCCGGCAGTCCGGCGCCCACCATGTCTTCGACTACAAGCGCGACGACATCCCCGCCGAAATCGCCCGGCTCACTGATGACCAGGGCGTTGACCTCGTCTTCGACGCCACCTACAGCGAGCACAGCTTTGTCGAGACCGCGAAGACCGTCCGGCGAGGCGGCAGCTGGATCGTGCTCGGCGTCGGCCCCGGCAGGACGACGCGCTTGGTCGAAACGCAGAGCCCGGTGGATGCCATCCTGGCCGAGCGCGGCGCCAGGCGGGTCGACGTCAATCTGCTGCGCTACTTCTCCGAACCCGCCACGCTCGACAGCGAGGCGCGCGCCTTTCTCCAACGCGGGATGACCCTGGCCATGGAATGGGCGACGCGGGGACTTGTGGTCCCGCACATCGGGCGGACCATCGACAGCACCGTCGAGGCAATCAGTGCGGGACTGCAGTCGCTGAAAGCGGGCCATGGCGTCGTGGGCAAGGTGGCGGTGATCGTGGATCGCGACCTGGTCCCGGACACTTCTTCCGACCGCTGACAATACCGGCCAAATAGCCGCCCACGATCGCGCCTGCGTTCCGTGCAATTCGAAGCCACGGGAGCCACTGAACACCCTGAGTGCACAGATGGACGCAGAGCGTTACGATCTCGCTGTGGCAGACGAGAGCTATGACGTGATTGTGATCGGGACCAGCCAGGGCGGCCGGTTCCTTCCCGTCGATCTGGCGAAGGCAGGCAAGAAGGTGGCGCTTGTCGAGCGCGACCACCTCGGCGGCGTCTGCGTGAACACCGGGTGCACCCCGACGAAGACGATGGTCGCCAGCGCGCACCTCGCCCACCAGGCACGACGCGGCGCGGAGTTCGGCGTGCGGACCGGTCAGGTGTCGGTGGACCTCGCCGCCGTGCGGGAGCGCAAGCGGGCGATGGTCGCGGGCGCGCGGGAGAACTACGCGAGCCGCCTGGCGCAGGACGGGCTCCACCTCATCGAAGGCGAGGCCCATTTCACGGAGCCCAAGACGATCGAGATCGCCATGAGGGACGGCCGGACACAGGAGATCAGCGCACCGGTGATCGTCATCGACACGGGCACCAGGCCCAAGCCCCTGGCGATCGGCGGTGCCCAGAACGTCCCTGTCCTGGACTCAACGTCGATCATGGAGCTGGGCACACTCCCCGAGCACCTGATCATTCTCGGCGGCGGCTACATCGGGCTGGAGTTCGGGCAGATGTTCCGCAGGTTCGGCAGCGAGGTCACGATCGTCCAGACCCGCCCGCGCCTGATGATGAGAGAGGACGATGACGTCTCCGACGCGGTCGCCGACATCTTGCGCGATGACGGGATCACGGTCCTGACTTCGACGACGCCGGACCGGATCGAGGAGGCCGGCGGCGGAGTGCGGCTGACCGTTCGCACGCCGGACGGCGAACAGCAGGTCGAGGGCTCCCACCTGCTGTCGGCTACCGGCCGCGTCCCCAACACGGAAGCGCTCGCGCCGGCGGCGGCCGGCATCCGGCTGCGCGACAACGGCTCCATCGAGGTCGATGAGCATCTGGAAACCTCCGTCCCCGGTGTCTACGCCATGGGCGACGTCAAGGGCGGCCCGGCCTTCACTCACCTTTCCTACGACGATTACCGGATCCTCCACGCCAACTTGCTGGGCCACGAGAAGGCGAGCACCAGGGACCGGATCGTTCCGTACACCGTGTTCATCGATCCGCAGCTCGGCCGCGTCGGCATGACCGAACGGCAGGCCAGGGAGCAGAACCGCGAGGTCCGCGTCGCGAAGCTGCCGATGAACGCCGTCATCCGTGCCCTGGAGACCGGGGAGACACGCGGCTTCATGAAGGCCGTCATCGACGCGCGCACCCAGCAGATCCTCGGCGCCGCCGTGCTCGGCGCGGAAGGCGGCGAGATCATGACGATCATCCAGGTCGCCATGCTGGGCAAGCTCCCGTACACCGCGATGGCCGACGCCGTCTTCACGCACCCGTTGCTGGCGGAGGGCCTCAACAGCCTCTTCATGACGCTCGACGCCTAGCCAGTACCGCAACGGCGCCTGCCGTGCCTCCGGCCGGCGAGAAGGCCGGCCACGCGAGCCCCGACCGTACAGGGACGGGCCGGCCGGGTGGTCGGGGACGTCATGGGACACGGCATCGCGGCCGCCACAGCAGCTACTCCGAGGTCAGCTGAAGACCGGTCCGGCGGACCTTCCCGGCACACCCCGGCCACCTGCACCTACGTGTTCTGCGATCCGGCGGCCGGCATCGGAACCGCCTGTTTCGGGATGCCAGTGGGACATGTGGGCGGGTTGAATGGAAGGCAAGCCGCCACTGTGCTCGGGGGTGAGGCGGACGAGTGCGAATCCTGTAGCCGACGTCGCCGGGCGACCGAGGAACGACGCAGCGGCAATGGTGCTGAACAACCGCGGGACGGTGCTGGCGTGCACGCCCGCTGTCGAGGAGTTGCTCGGCGTAGGGGTCAGGGAGCTGATCGGCAGGCCGTTCGCCGAGCTGCTCGCCGAGCCCGGCGAGGGGCTGCTCCCCTCCGGCGGCCCCGCACTGCTGCTCCAGCGCGGCGGCCGGGCCGTGGAGGTCCGGCTGGAGGTGCTGCCGCTGGATGACGGTTCCGAGGCCCAGTGCCTGGTACGAGCGGTACCGCTGGCGACGGCCGCGGAGCGGGAGCAGGACGACGCGCTGGTGCGAGCGCTGTTCCGGCAGACCGAGATCGGGCTGGTGTTGTATGACGCCGATCTGCGGATCGTGCGGACCAACAAGCAGCCGGACGTCGTCGGCCTGGTCGCCGGTACCCGGGCCGGGCCGGGCGATGTGCTCCTCGACGAGGTGCTCGTGGCGGCGGACGCCGAGGCCGTCGGGCAGCGTCTGCGCCGGGTCGCGGTGACCGGGAAGCCGGTGACCAACGAGGTGTTCCGGACCCACGGCCGAAGCGCGCCCGAGCAGGAGCGTGTCGTCTCCCTGTCGGCACTGCGCCTGGAGGACCTGGAGGGCCGCGGCACCGGGGTCGCGGTCGTCTTCAGTGACATCACGGACCGGGAGCAGGCGGAGCGCGGAGTGGCTCTGCTTCGCGGGGCGGAGAAGCTGCTGCTGGGTTCGCTGGACATCGTCCGTACCGCCGAGGGACTGACCGGGGTGCTGGTGCCCGAGTACGCCGATCTGGCGGCGGTGGATCTCGCGGAGGCGGCGCTGGTGGGCGAGGAGCCCGCTGACTACTCCCTCGGAGCTCCGCTGCGGCGGGTCGCGGTGGCCGCCAGGAACGGTGTCTGGCCGGCCGAGCTGCTCCCGGTCGGGGCCTCGCTACGAGTCCGGGAACCGGAGAAGGAGTTCGTCTACCGCCGAACCGCCCTGGCCGTGCCGGACCTCTCCGAGCTGCGGGTCGCGCTGGCGGACGAGATCGAGGGACGCCGCCAGGTGCTGCCCGACGCCGCGAAGTCCCTGCTGCTGATGCCGTTGCGGGCGCGCGGGCTGCTGCTGGGGGCAGTGGTGTTGTGGCGCGGCGACGACCGGCCCTGTTTCGATCAAAGCGACGCGGAGCTGGGCGCGCAGATCGGCTCCCGGGCCGCCATCAGCCTGGACAACGCACGGCGGTACGCCCGCGAGCACCGCACCGCGGAGGCTCTGCAGCGCAGTCTGCTGCCTCAGGCGGTCGTCCGGGTGAGCGCGGCGGACACGGCCGGCTCCTACGTACCGGCCGGATCCACGACGGGGATCGGCGGGACCTGGTTCGACGTGATCCCGCTGTCCTCCTGCCGAGTCGCCTTCGTCGTGGGCGACGTGGCGGGGCACGGCGTGGAGGCGGCAGCGGCCATGGGACGGCTGCGGACGGCGGTGCAGACCCTCTCCGACATGGACCTGCCGCCGGAGGAGCTGCTGACCCACCTCGACGACCTGGTCATCCGGCTGTCGGCGGCGGAGGCCACGGTTCCGGGGTCGAGCCGCGGGCAGGGCACCGTCCTGGGCTCCACATGTGTGTACGCGGTGTACGACCCGGTCACCGCGGTGTGCACCATCGCCAGTGCGGGCCATCCGCCGCCGGTCCTGTCCGTTCCCGGCCAGCCGGGGGCCGGGTTCGCGGCGGTCAGGCCGGGGCCGCCGCTCGGGGTGGGCGGTCTGCCCTTCGAGCCGCGGGAGTTGGCGATGGAACCGGGGGCGATGCTCGCCTTCTGCACAGGCAAGCTGCTCGCGCACGGTGAGGACGGCACCGACAGGCGGCTGCGGCAGCTCCGCGAGCAGGTGGACGCCGCCGTGGAGGAGGACCGGTCACCGGCGGAGACCGGACGCACCGTGCTCCGGCATCTGGTGCCCGAGGCGCCCGACCATGACGTGGCGCTGCTGATGGCCCGGCTGCATGTCCTGCCCCCGGAGTCCACCGCCACCTGGGAGCTCCCGGCCGACCCGGAGGCGGTGGGCCGGGCCCGGGAGATGGTGACGGCGCAGCTGAGCGCCTGGCAGCTGCCGGACCTGACGTTCACCACGGAGCTGATCGCCAGCGAGCTGGTGACCAACTCCATCCGGTACGCGGGCGGCCCCGTGGGCCTGAGGCTGATCAAGGACCGGGGGCTGATCTGCGAGGTCTCCGACCCGAGCCAGACCCAGCCAAGGCTGCGCAGGGCCCGGCTGACCGACGAAGGCGGCCGCGGACTGTTCCTGATCGCTCAGCTGTCGCAACGCTGGGGAAGCCGCTACACCCACCACGGCAAGACCATCTGGACCGAGCAGCCGCTGCCCACGGACTGACACGCCGAGGAAGGGGCCAATCCCTCAGAGAGCCCGCACACCGCCAGGCGACGGTGTCCCGGCCGGACTGCGGCAAGGAGTGCCGGCCACTCGGGGTTTCCGGGTGGCCGGCACTCCTTGAGGCCTCATCGCCAAAGGAGGTCACCGCGTCGAGGCTCCTGGCCGGTCCGGTCCGCACTCTCGCAAGCGGCACCTCCGGGTCGCCGAATTCCAGCGGATCGGGGCAGGCGCCCTGGCTGAGCCGGCGTTTGCCCGCCATGGCTTCGCGCGGGGAGGCAAGGGCCTCGACGGAGGTCAGGCGGCCTGCGCTGTCGAGGTGGAGGACGGCGAAAGAGGACGCCGCCCTTGACGGTCCGTCACCCCCGGTCTGCGGGCGGGGCGGACGGTCGGCGGCGTAGGAGCAGCCCTTCAGGCTGCTTTGCGGCGTTCCTCCGGCCAGAGTACTGGGGGCCTGCGCCGCATGGGTGGGTACAGCATCACCGCCACGCACGCCACGAGTACGGCGGGAGGCACGAACCACCACGGGATGCCCACCCAAAGCGCCAGGAGCCCCACCCCGAAGCAGGCACCGAAGATCGTCAAGAGGATCCGCGCGCCGTACGGGTCCCAGGTGAAGTGCTCGTAGGAACGCGGCCTGACAAGGCGTACCGCGCCGAACACCAGCATCTGAGCCGCGAGGAGCGCGGCGAGCATGCCCAGGGCGGCGTTCATCTGGAGCTCGTCCCGCGGTACAGCAGTACTGTTCTGTTCGACGCCGTCCTTGCTGAGCCCCACGATATGGCGGCGCCACAGGGTGGCGGTGACCTGGTCGCCCGGCTCCAGCCGCTCGAAAAGCGGCTTCTGGTCGTCGAAATCCACGACTCCCCGCCAGGAGCCCTCGCTCTTCAGGGTGGCCTTGTAGTAGTGGAATCTCGTGCCGGTCTCCTCTGTCTTCACGACGGTGATCTGCCAGGTACTCAGGCAGTCCTCCTGCACCTGTGCTTGACGAGTTCCGGTGCACCCGAGCCGAGATCCGGGAGGTGTCCGACCAGGCCCAGAAGATCTACGACGGCTTCTGGCACGGGAGTCTCCCCCATCCACGCCCACGCCGAGGACGGCCACACCAGCGTCGCCGTCGGCACCTACCTCGACAGCGGCAAGAGCGTGTATTTCATGGGGAGGACATGGCGGTGTGGCCCCGCGGACGGGGGATGCCGCGGGGCCACACAGGCACGGTAGCGCGACACGAACCCGAAGTCCCGCGTGCCGCACCGGTTGTCTCCTGAGAGACCGCCCCTCTCGCCCCTCGCGGCCCTACGCAACGGGGACCTCGGCCGCCAGGAACAGCCAACGCCGCCATCCGACTTCGGCCCTCGTGTCCGGGGCCCCGACGACCCTGGGATCGCCCGTGGCGCCGTCGAAGTCCTCGTCGGGGTCGGCAGTCGAAGGTCGGCTCGTCTTCCACGCCTTCGCCGCCCTGGCCGGCCGGCGGGCCCGAGAAATGTCGGCAGGCGGGCCGCACGCGGGGCAGTCTATGCGGCGGCCCTGCTGTCGCCGCCCAGCCGGTTGATCTCCGGGCTGTACAGGATCCGCTGTTCGACCGCTCCGGGGCGAGTGACGGCGAGCATGGCGCGGCCGATGTGTTCGGTGGTGGTGGTGTGTCCGGGAGAGAGGCGGTGCAGCAGCGGGTAGAGCCAGGAGGTGAGGGCGTAGAGGACGCGGTACACCGGGGTCCTGGAGACTGCTCCGTGGCGGGGGCGGATATAGGCGGGGCGGAACATGTACGCGTTCATCGGCATGGCCAGTAGGGCGTTCTCGGTGCGGCCCTTGACGCGGGCCCACATGGTCCGGCCGTCTTCGCTGCTGTCGGTGCCCTCTCCCGAGATGTAGGTGAAGGTCAGTCCGGGGTTGGACGCGGACACGGCACGTGCGGCGGCGAGGGTGTAGTCGTAGGTGATGCGGGTGTACTCGGCCTCGCTGCGGCCGGCGGAGGAGATGCCGAGACAGTAGAAACAGGCGTCGAAACCGGCCAGTTGTCCGGAGATGGCGGACAGATCGGTGAAGTCCTCGTGGATGACTTCCCGCAGCTTGGGATGGCTGACGCCCAGCGGGCTGCGAACCACCACCAGCACACCCCTGACAGCGGGGTCGAGGAGACAGGCGCGCAGTACGCCCTGTCCCATCATGCCGGACGCGCCGAAGATGACGATCTTCACAGACAGACTCCAGGTAGAGGGTAGGTCCGCAGCACCGCGGTGGCGGTGGCGACGACGGGGCGCTCATGGCAGGTATGAGCGGGGTGTTGCTCAGGGAGAGCACGAGCATGAGGTCACGGAGTTCCCGGGCGGGCGGCGCGTCGGAGACGAGCCCGCCCTTCTGCACCTGGGCGATCTGATCGGCCCTTGCCTTGTGGGCGTCGTGTACGGCCTGTCGACGATCTCCGTGACCATGCGGCTGTAGGTAGCGTCGAACAGCTCGACCTTGCTGCCGAAGTAGCTTTGGGACAGGGCGTGTTGCCCTCGGCGGTCTTGGTGCCTGGGGCCGACGCTTCCGGCTGAAGGCAGTCCACTGGGGCCGACCCATTGGGGGCCGTCCACGAGGGGTGCTGTGGGGGTGTGGCCGTCAGTCAGTGCCCGCCGTCACCGGCTCCCAGCGGGCGTATTCGTCCATCAGCTCGGCGAAGCGGCCCCGCACCATCTCCAGGCCGGCGGTGGCCAGTGCCAGGTGAAGCGGGGGCCTGTCGATGCCCGTGATGTCGGCAACGGCCGCCATGGACTTGACGAGGTCGCCCCTCACCGCCTGCTTGTCGAATTCGGCCATGGTGGCGTAGGCGGGCGCGTAGGCGGGGATGGAGGAGGCCGGGAGGTTCGAGTTGGTCGCAAACCGGGTGTTGAAGCCCGCCGGCTCGACCAGGGTGACGTGGATGCCTAGCGGGCCGACCTCCTTGGCCAGTCCCTCGGTCAGGTTCTGCACGGCGCTCTTGGAGGCGCAGTACAAGGCCATCGTGGGCAGGCTGACGTGGCCGCCCATGGAGCCGATGTTGAGGATATGGCCGAAGCCGCGTCCTCGCATGTGCGGGAGTACGGCCTGGATCACCTGGACGAGGCCCACCACGTTGGTCTCGAACTGGTCGCGCAGTTGGTCGGCGCTGACTTCCTCGACCGCGCCGATCTGCCCGTAGCCGGCGGCATTGACGAGGGCATCGATGGCGCCGAAGCGATCGATCGCCTCACTGACAGCACGCTCGATGCTGGCGCGGTCGGTGACATCGAGGCGGGTGACCAGGACATTGCCGAGGTCGGCGAAGGCAGGGTTGGCCTTGGCGGTGTCACGCATGGTGGCCACGACGTTCCAGCCGCGCTTGACGTATTCGAAGGTGATCGCCTCGCCCATGCCGGTCGCGGCGCCGGTGATCAGAACAGTCTTGCTCATGATGCTCTCTCTCGGGGGTGCGGCCTCCAGCCGCACTAAACGGAAACAACAAATACTGTATAGCATGCTCACTCTGTATAGTGCGTCTATGTCAACAGCACCCCGGGGAGACACCCAGCGCCGTGAGCAGGTACTGGCAGCAGCACTGACCGTTTTCGCCACCTTCGGTTATCGCAAGACGTCGATGGACGCGGTGGCCCGGGCCGCGGACATCTCCCGCCCCGGGCTGTACTTCCTGTTCGCCAACAAGGGGGAACTGTTCCGCGCGACCATGCAGCAGGAGTTGGACAAGGCTCTGGACGACGTCCGTGCGGCGCTGACCGCACCCGACGTGGGCCTCGACGCGCGTCTGGTGGCCGCGCTCGACGCCCACCTGGGCCGTTACGTCGGCACGCACCTCAACGAGGGCGTCGACGACCTGCTGGAGCACGGCACAGCACAGCTCGACAGCATGTATGACGACTACCGGGCCGCTTTCCATGACGCGCTCGTCGAGGCCATCGCCGCCTCCGGCCAGCCCGCAGGCAATGTCGCACCGAGGCAGATCGCCGAGGTCCTGGCCGCCGCCGGTGAGGGTTGGAAGCACCGTGTTGCCGACCGTTCGGAATTCGTCAACAAGCTCAGCCTGGCCGTCGATGTCGTGTTGCGGCCATAGGCCATACCGCCTGCCGCCGAGCTCCATGGCGACTGGTGAGACAGTGATCCATGTGCGGACATGCCGGCCTACGGCAACCCGCCAGAAATCGTGTGGGTCAGCACTCCAGTCCGGCTTCGCGATCCTGTCGCGGACCCGGCTGAGAACGGGTACGGCCACCGCGTGACCATCGGAGGTTGTGTGGACTCCTGAAGATCATGCGGTGGCCGCAGGCCACAGCGTGGACCCTGCCCACTGGCGGGCGATGTTCGACCAGGTCATGGCCCGGATCGCGGGCCGGTTCGGCCGGGTTGAGCCCCGGACCACGGCCCGCGCCTACCTGCTCGGGCTACTGCCGAGCGTCAAACGCCCCCGTAAGATCATCCAAGGCGTCACGCGGAGTTCGCCCACTCCTCGCGGAGCATCCCGAAGAGCACGCGGTCGTAGCGCTCCCCCTCCACCAACACAGCCGACCGACGGCGGCCTTCCTCACGGAAGCCCAACCTGGTGAAGGCGCGCACGGCGCGCTCGTTGCCGCTCCAGGTGTCCAGCTCCAGTCGGCTCAGGCAGTACGCACCGAACAGGTGGCCCACGAGCAGCCGCAACGCGTCACTGCCATGGCCGAAGCCCCAGAACTCCCGCTCGCCGATGGTGATTCCCAGCGTGGCCACTCCGGCGTACGGGTCCAGATCCCGGTAGTCGGCCATGCCTATCACCCTCCCGCCCGCCAGATCCTCGACCGTGAACACGGCCGACTCCCTCGGGCTCAGTCGCAGCATGGTGTCGAAGCCGAGCCCGACCGCCTCCGCCGTGACCGGGCCGAAACACGGGTCACCACCTGCGGCCCAGCGCACCACCTCCGGGTCATTGCGCCACCGCACATGGTGCTCGGCGTCCTCGGAGCGCAGTGCGCGCAGCCTTACCAACTTTCCTTCGAGCATTGAGCGACCCTAATCGATCACAGAACCGCTCAAGACCGGCGATCCGTGCGCGGATGTCCTCGGCACCTGTGCATCGATTGGGTCAGGCGGTGGCACTGACCCCACGGGATTGATCATCTAGGCTGGCGACCATGCACGAAGGGGGCGCGGGGTGAACGGCAATCCGCTGTACCACTGGATTGCGCTGGCCGTGTCGACGGCGCTCATGCTGCCGATCCCGGTGGCGATGCTGGCAGGGTGGACACCGCCGTGGATGCGTAAGCGGCAGGCTGGGATGCGGCTTCGCGCCTACGGCTTCTTGTGCTGCTACGCCCTCATGCCCCTCAACGGCATCCCCCGGATCGCCGACGCCTCCTACGTGACGGTCATGGCCTGCATGAACGTCGGCTTCGGCTTCATCGCCGCCGCTGCCGTCCTGTTCCTGGTCGCGGAGCGTAAGGATTCACGCGCCCGCGCAGCCGGCCCCGTCGAACCTGTGCGGTCACGGCACTAGCGGTGCGGTAGGCGGTAGCACTCGCATCTCGTCCGGTTCGCCGGCTACCGCACCCGGGCCAGATCCTCCGCCGTGAAATGCGTCCCGAGCCCCCACAGTCCCTCCCGCCGTGTGGCCCCAGTGCGTTCTCAGTGCTCCGCACGCCGTCCGACCAGAGCCTTTTGGCCGGGACCAAATGGCCTTGTGGGTACATGGCAGCACCTTTCACCATGATCTCGGCACGACGGAGGACCCCCGCCATGGACCGGCCCGCCACATCCATGCACCGGGGGGACCACGTCACCGCCCCTGCCCTGTAGTGACGCCAGCCACTTCCACGAAGGGGAGTACAGCGTGTTCAAGCACCGCACGAAGACCCGTCGTACGGGGTCCATCGCGGCGATGTGTGCCGCTGCCGCAGCCACGGCCATGCTGGCCTCGGCCCCGGCAAGCGCCGCATCGGAGTGGTGGAGCGACCCGAACTCCTGCACCGAAGTCGCCACCGGAACCGAGAAGACCGTCAACGGCCGCCAAGTCCAGATCCGTTACGGTACGTGCGGTGGCTCGCAGTACGGTTGGGGGCGCATCCTCAACTACGGCTCGTCGGACTACATCCGCTTCGAGGTCTCCCTCGGCGGCCGTGTCTGGGACTACGCCGACGTCTGGTCCGCCAGCAGCCGCAACTACACCAAGGGCTACCTGACAAGTTCGAGCTCAGCCGTCGCCTTCCGCGCCTGCTACGTGACGACGCACCTCGGCACCTGCAACTCCACCGCCTGGTGGTAAAGCCCGGAACGGGGCGAGTCGTCCGCCCGGCCGTGGGACGCCAGCCGTCCGCGCGTAGCGGCCCCGCCGCTCGGCAAGGAGCACATCATCGCCGCCGGCCTCATCCGCGGCGTCCATCACGGAACATCCACATGTCCGTGGGGAGCGCAGGACGCAGTCGGCGTACAGGCCGACGGCCCACGGATCACCTACCTCCGCGTCGGGGTGCCCCTCCGCTGCACAGAGGTTCACCGCTCGGCCCGGCTCCGCCCGCCCGGGCCGGCAGGTGCAGCCGACTCCGTGGAACGGCCGGTACGTCCGTGGGCATCCGTTCTCTCGTTCGTCTGACTGGTCGCCACAGGTGACCTTCGCTGCCGCAAGGTCGATACTGCCGGTAGGAGCGCTCGGGCTTCCCCATGTCCACCCACCCGGCTTTCCTGATGTCCCGTCAGTAAAGTCAGCATGGAGTCAGCACCAATACCGCCGGGCATCGCCGCAGACCGTCACGGACCACCGAGATCAACAACAGCCGTTATGCGTCCTGACCAGCAAAGGCGCAGGTCGGAGCCGCACCCGCTAAAGATCACTGGGAGGTACCCATGAGGATGCTCATCAACGTCGCCGAGACCGTGGTGGCGGACGCGCTGCGCGGTATGGCGGCGGCTCACCCGGAGCTGACGGTCGACGTGGAGCACCGGGTGATCGTGCGGCGGGACGCGCCCGTGGCGGGGAAGGTCGCCCTGGTCTCCGGCGGCGGGTCGGGGCACGAGCCGCTGCACGGCGGGTTCGTCGGGCCCGGGATGCTCTCGGCGGCCTGCCCGGGGGAGGTCTTCACCTCGCCGGTCCCGGACCAGATGCTGCGGGCGGCGGCGGCCGTGGACAGCGGGGCGGGCGTGCTGTTCATCGTGAAGAACTACACCGGCGACGTGCTCAACTTCGACATGGCGGCCGAACTCGCCGAGGACGAGGGCATCCAGATCGCGAAAGTGCTGGTCAACGATGACGTGGCGGTGACCGACAGCCTGTACACGGCCGGGCGGCGCGGCACCGGCGCGACCCTGCTCGTGGAGAAGATCGCGGGCGCCGCCGCCGACGAGGGGCAACCGCTGGAGCGGGTGGAGTCGATCGGCCGGCAGGTCAACGAGAACTCCCGCAGCTTCGGCGTCGCGCTGAGCGCCTGCACCACCCCGGCCAAAGGAAGCCCCACCTTCGACCTGCCGGCCGGCGAGCTGGAACTCGGCATCGGCATCCACGGCGAGCCGGGCCGGGAGCGGCGGCCGATGATGACCTCGGGTGAGATCGCCGACTTCGCGGTGCACGCCATCCTGGAGGACATGAGCCCGCGCAACCCCGTACTGCTTCTGGTCAACGGTATGGGCGCGACCCCGCTGCTGGAGCTGTACGGCTTCAACGCGGAGGTGCACCGGGTGCTCGCCGAGCGCGGTGTGGCCGTCGCCCGCAGTCTGGTGGGCAACTACGTCACCTCCCTGGACATGGCGGGCGCCTCGGTCACCCTGTGCCAGATCGACGAGGAACTACTGCGGCTGTGGGACGCGCCGGTGAGCACACCGGGCCTGCGCTGGGGCCGGTGAGCACACCGGGCCTGCGCTGGGGCCGGTGAACCGGCGAGCCCATCGACCGTACCTATCACGCAAGGGAGATCCAGTGCTCGACGCCGACTTCTTCCGCCGCTGGATGACGGCGACCGCCGCGTCCGTGGCCCGTGAGGCGGAATGGCTCACCGCCCTCGACTCGCCCATCGGGGACGCCGACCACGGCAGCAATCTTCAGCGCGGGTTCACCGCCGTGCGGGCCGCGCTGGACAAGGAGGCTCCACAGACGCCCGGCGCGATCCTGGTCCTCGCCGGGCGGCAGCTGATCTCGACGGTCGGCGGCGCGTCGGGGCCGCTGTACGGGACGCTGCTGCGGCGTACCGGCAAGGCGCTCGGGGACGCCGCCGAGGTGAGCGAGAAACAGCTCGCCGAGGCGCTGCGGGCCGGGGTGGACGGGGTCATGACGCTGGGCGGGGCCGCACCGGGCGACAAGACCATGATCGACGCGCTGGTCCCGGCGGTGGACGCGCTCGGTGACGGTTTCGCGGCGGCCCGCGCCGCCGCCGAGGCGGGTGCCGAGGCGACCACACCGCTGCTGGCCCGCAAGGGCCGGGCGAGCTATCTGGGTGAGCGCAGCATCGGGCACCAGGATCCGGGGGCCACCTCGTCCGCCCTGCTGATCGCGGCGCTGGCCGACGCGGCCTCGGCGGAGGCGTGACGTGAGCGGCGAGAAGGTGGTCGGGATCGTACTGGTCTCGCACAGCGCCGAGGTGGCGTCCTCGGTGGTCGAGCTGGCGAGAGGACTGGCGGGCGGGGCGGCGGGCGTGCCGGTGGCCGCGGCCGGCGGCCGGGAGGACGGCGGGATGGGCACCAGTGCGGAACTGGTCTCCGCCGCGGCCGCGTCCGTGGACCGGGGTGCCGGGGTCGCCGTGCTGACCGACCTCGGCAGCGCGGTGCTCACCGTGAAGGCGCTGCTCGCCGAGGGTGACGAACTGCCCGGGAACACACGGCTGCTGGACGCCCCGTTCGTCGAGGGCGCGGTCGCCGCGGTGGTCACGGCGGCGGCGGGAGCCGACCTGGACGCCGTGGAGGCGGCGGCCTCGGAGGCGTACGGCTACCGGAAGGTGTGAGGAGCGTCCGGGGCGGCGCGGGGCGGAAGGCGCGGGTCGTCCGCCTGTGCCGCCGCCCTCCCGCCGTCCACCAGTCGGCGTGCCAGCCGCTCGCCGGTGGCCACGGCGGCCGCGTGGTCCTCGATGGCGCTGATCCGGGAGTGCTCGAAGACGATGTAGGTCACGCCGGAGCGGACCCCGCCGCCGTTCGGGTCGGCGGGGATGCCGAGGCGCCGGGCGGTGGCGTAGGAGGCCTCGCCGATGACCTCGCTCGGCCCGATGTCGCCGACGACCGCGTACTGCACGCGGTCCCGGTAGACGACGGCAGCGACCGATCCCCCGCCCACGCCGTGGGCGCGGTGGTCCCAGATGGGGCTCGGGGCTGGTAGGACGACGTACGGCAGCTGCGCGGCGTCCAGGCGGAGGCCGTTGGACTGCTCGTAGGCCGCGGTTGGGGAGAACTGCGGGTCGGTGCCGCGGTTGCAGCGGACGGTGGGCCGTCCGTCGCAGTCGATGTCCATGTCGGCCTTCCAGAAGACGGCGCCGGGCAGCTCGCACACCGGGATGGTGGCGGGCCGCCCGGCGTCGAGGCGGTAGCGTCCGCGGGAGACCGGCATGCAGTCACGCACCCTGGCCAGCAGGTCGGCGGCCCGGACACCTCCCTCGCCGTGCACCGCGGGCTCCGCCCGGGTGCGGTACGCGTACGGCACGGTCGGGGCCGGGAGCGTCGTGGGAGCGATCAGGGCGGCACTCGCCGCGACGAGCGTCAGCGACTGGGCACGCACAATGGGGGCGCCTCTCCTCGGGGACATTGACCTGCATTCACCCCGCTGGGGGTGGTTTGCGGAGAAATCGGTCGCGCGGGGCCCACGTTAGGGGACCGGACGACGCATGGCCCGTATCACCCATCGGGCGGCCGGGGGCCTGGATCCGTGCGGACCGAACCCCCGGGCCGCCCGTGACGGCGCGGGAGGCAGCGACGACAGCTGCCCGCGCCACAGCGAGAACTCCCCTGCTGCACAGGGTGGTTCAGCCCGGAAGGAACTTCAGCATACGTAACGCCCCGCGACTCCCACCCACCCCGACCCTCTTGATGCGCTCCCGTCAACGCGCCATATTGGTCCGGACCATTGTTCGTGCGGCGTCCGGGCCGTCCACGCCGCCGTTACCGGGGAGGCAGACCCGTGCGACGTGTTCCCGCCCCCGCTTCCCCTCGTTCCCGCACGCCCGGGCGTGTCGTGGCGCTGTGCGGCGTGCTGGCGCTGCTCGCCGCCTGCGGCCGGAGTGTCGCGGACGACGGGGAGGGCGGCCGGCTGCCCGGCGCGCCGACCGGCGTCACCGCCGCCGCGGGGAGCGCCACGAGCGTGCACGTGATGTGGAACGGGCTGCCCGCGGCCTCGGACATCGGCGGGTACGAGGTGTACCGCGGCACCACGAAGGTGAAGGCCGTACCGGCCCGGGAGCACATGGTGGACGTCACCCGGCTCAGCCCGTCGACCACGTATGTCTTCACCGTCCGGGCGCGGGGCACCGACGGCCGGCTCGGCCCGCGCAGCCGGCCGGTCCGGGCGACGACACCGGCCGCCGCCGCGGCCGACCACTCGGCTCCCAGCCGCCCGCTCGACGTGCGCGGCCGGGCGGTGGGAAGCCGGGCCGTCCAACTGTCCTGGTCCCGCTCGACGGACGACCGGGGCGTGGTGTCCTACGACGTCTACCAGGGCGGAACGAAGATCCACAGTGTCGGCGGCAGCCAGACCGCCGCGGTGATCACCGGCCTGCGGCCGGGCACCTCGTACGCGTTCACCGTGCGGGCCCGCGACGCGGCCGACAACCTCTCCCCCGCCGGCGCCACCGTCCGGCTCACCACCGCACCGGGATCCGACGACGGCCGGGCCACCGCGCCGTCCTCCTTCCGCGCCACGACCCACCGGACGGACGGGGCGTACTACCTCGATCTGAGCTGGGTGCCGCCGCGCACGGACGGTGTGGTGACGCAGTACCAGATCCAGCTGGACGGACAGCCGGCCACCTCTCTGGTCTGGGGCGGCACGGCACCGCGCGAGAAGGCCTCGTACAGCTTCTACCTGGGGCGCGAGGCCAGGGTCGGCCATCGGGTGCGGATCCGGGCGATGCTCCCGGACGGCACCTGGGGCGGCTTCTCACCCGAGCGCTCGGTGACGACCGGGAAGCCCTGAACACCCGACAGGACGGTGACGAAGGGCAGCCCGAACACCCGACCGGGCAGCGATGAACGGACGGCCCCGAGCACCCGTCCGGGCGGCGACCACCGGGCAGCCCCGAACACCCGACCGCGCAGTGACGACCGGCGACCCCGAACACCCGACCAAGTGGTGACGACCGGCCGCCCCGAACACCCGACAGCGCCATAACGACCGGGCAGCCCGGACCACCCGACCGGGCGTCGACCGGCCGGGCGGTGCCCACCCGTACGGACGCGCCCCGCATGCGGGCGGCCTCCGCGGGACGTTGGCTGGCCCCGAGGCAGCACGGGCGATTCCCCTATCTCCGGCGGCACATGGGATGGTCCGCCGACCGTGCCGTCGGAGGACAGTCCCATGCGCCACACTCAGCCACCCTCCCTCTCCCCCTCCGCAGCCGTCGCCGCGACGGCCGCCCTACTCGTACTCGGTCTCGCCGCCGGCCCAGCCGACGCGGCCGGTACCGGGATATCCGTCTCCGCCAACGGCTCGACAGTGTCCGTGACGACCAGCGTGTGCAGCCAGGTCAACGGCCGTTGGGGCACGGCCTCGCTGCTCACCGCCGGCCAGACCAACTTCACCCAGGGACGCCAGGTGGCGCTCACCGGGACGACCGGCGGCCAGTCCGCCGCCTGGCAGAGCGTGAGCCCGGGCACCTACACCGTGGCCGTCGTCTGCGCGAACAACATCATGGCGGGCACGCAGTCCATCGTCGTCACCGGCGGCCGCGCCACCGCGACGGCCGCTCCCACGTTCCGGCAGACGTACGCGCCGAATGCCGTACCGTACGCCCCGAATGTCGTACCGTACGCGCCGAACATCGCGCCCACGGCCGTACCGACCCGGGGTGTGCTGGGCGGCGTGGGCGGGGGCGTCAAGGACTACGGTCCCCTCACGCTCGCGGTCGGCGGGACCCTGGTCGGGGCGGCCGTGGTCGCCACCGGGTGGGTGCTGCGCCGTCGTTCGAAACCGTCCCGGTTCTGACCGCCCCACCGGGGCCGGCCGCCCTCACTCCGGGTCATGGCCCGGCAGCTCGGTGAACTCCTCCAGCGCGTGCCGGAACCACTGCGTCCAGAAGGTCTCCAGGTCGATACCGGCCCGCAGGACCAGGTGCCGCAACCGGTCCTCGGGGCTGTCCTTGCCGGGCGGGAAGTCGCGCTCCTCGATCTCCCGGTACTCCGCCAACTGCCGCTCGTGCAGCTCCAGATGGCGCCCGAGGTCGGCCTGAAGGCCCGCGGTGCCCACCACGGCCGCCGCACGCAGCCGCAGCAGCAGGGCGTCGCGGTGCCGCTTCGGCTCCTGGGAGGCGGCGGTCCAGCGGGCCAGTTCCGCGCGGCCCGCGGGCAGCACCTCGTAGTCCTTCTTCTGCCCGCGGGCCGGCTCCTTCGCCGGCAGGCCGCGGATGAGGCCGTCGGCCTCCAGTCTTCCCAGCTCGCGATAGATCTGCTGATGCGTCGCCGTCCAGAAGTAGCCGATCGACTTGTCGAAGCGGCGCGTCAGCTCGAGCCCCGACGACGGCTTTTCGAGCAGGGCGGTGAGGATCGCGTGCGGAAGTGACATGGGGATCATCCTAGGAACAGGAGGCACACCCGCCCCGGCCTCGCGGGGCCGTCGCCGGTTGCCTCACTACAGGGCCGCCGCCAGTTCCGTGCCCTGCTTGACGGCGCGCTTGGCGTCGAGTTCGACGGCCTGGTCCGCGCCGCCGATCAGGTGCGCGCGGCGCCCGGCGGCGGCCAGTTCCTCGTACAGGTCGCGTCGCGGCTCCTGCCCGGTGCACAGCACGATCGTGTCGACCTCCAGGACCGTGCTCGTGCCGTCGACCGTGATGTGCAGGCCCCGGTCGTCGATACGGTCGTAGCGCACGCCGGGCACCATCGTGACCCCGCGGTGCCTGAGTTCGGTGCGGTGGATCCAGCCGGTCGTCCTGCCCAGTCCGGCGCCGACCTTGGTGGTCTTGCGCTGGAGCAGGTGCACCGTGCGCGGCGGCGCGGGCCGCTGCGGCGCGGTGAGCCCGCCGGGCGCGCGCTGGTCCATGTCGACTCCCCAGAGACGGAAGTACGCCGCCGGGTCCTCGCTCGCCTTTTCACCGCCGTCGGTGAGGTACTCGGCCACATCGAAGCCGATGCCGCCGGCGCCGAGGATCGCCACCCGGTCGCCGACGGGCGCGCCGTCACGCAGCACGTCGAGGTAGCCGAGGACGCGCGGGTGGCCGATGCCGGGGATGTCGGGGGTACGCGGGGTGACGCCGGTGGCGACGACGGTCTCGTCGTAGTCCGCCAGGTCGTCCGCGCGCACCCAGGTGTTCAGCCGTACGTCCACGCCGTGTGCGTCGAGCTGGTGGCGGAAGTAGCGCAGCGTCTCGCCGAACTCCTGCTTGCCGGGGATCTTGCGGGCCACGTTGAGCTGTCCGCCGATCTCGCCCGCCGCGTCGAACAGGGTGACCAGATGGCCGCGTTCGGCGGCGGAGACGGCGCAGGCGAGCCCGGCTGGTCCGGCGCCGACCACGGCGACCCGCTTGCGCCGCCGGGTCGGGGACAGGACCAGCTCGGTCTCGTGGCAGGCGCGCGGGTTGACCAGACAGGAGGTGATCTGCCCGCTGAAGGTGTGGTCGAGGCAGGCCTGGTTGCAGCCGATGCAGGTGTTGATGGCCTCGGGACGGCCGGCGGCGGCCTTGGCGACGAAGTCGGGGTCGGCGAGCATCGGACGGGCCACGGAGACCATGTCGGCGCACCCGTCGGCAAGCAACTGCTCGGCGACCTCCGGGGTGTTGATGCGGTTGGTGGTGACGAGGGGGACGGAGACCCGGCCCATCAGCTTCTTGGTGGCGAACGCGTAGGCACCGCGCGGTACGGAGGTGGCGATGGTGGGGATGCGGGCCTCGTGCCAGCCGATGCCGGTGTTGATGAGGGTCGCCCCGGCGGCCTCGACGGCCCCGGCGAGTATGACGACCTCGTCCAGGGTCGAGCCGTCGGGCACGAGATCCAGCATGGACAGCCGGTAGATGATGACGAAGTCCTCGCCGACGGCCTCGCGCACCCGGCGCACGATCTCCACCGGGAAGCGCATCCGGTTCTCGTAGGAGCCGCCCCAGCGGTCGGTGCGGTGGTTGGTCCGCGCGGCGATGAACTCGTTGACGAGGTAGCCCTCGGAGCCCATGATCTCGACGCCGTCGTAGCCGGCCCGGCGGGCGAGGAGGGCGGTGCGGGTGTAGTCGTCGATGGTCCGCTCGACGTCGGCGTCGGTGAGCTCGCGGGGCACGAACGGGCTGATGGGAGCCTTGAGGGGACTGGGGGCGACCAGGTCGCGGTGGTAGGCGTAGCGGCCGAAGTGCAGGATCTGCAGGGCGATCCGGCCGCCCTCGCGGTGCACGGCGGCGGTGACGGTCGCGTGCCGCTCGGCCTCCTGCTCGGTGGTGAGCTTCGCGCCGCCCTCGTACGGCCGCCCTTCCTCGTTGGGGGCGATGCCGCCGGTGACGATGAGTCCCACTCCGCCGCGGGCCCGGGCGGCGTAGAACTCCGCCATCCGCTCGAATCCACGGTCGGCCTCCTCGAGACCGACGTGCATCGAGCCCATGAGAACGCGGTTCGGCAGCGTGGTGAAGCCCAGGTCGAGCGGGCGCAGCAGATGGGGGTAACGGCTCATGTCCGTAGTTGTAGAGGACCCCGAGGGGTTTATGCAACTAGTTGCATAAACCCCTCGGGGTCTCCTCGGCGGCCGGCGTCAGCGGCTTTCCAGACGGACGTGGAGCTCGCGCTCCTGGTCACCGGAGGCCATGCACAGGTCCTGGACGGTGAACAGGGAGTCCAGGGTGGTGCGGAATCGGTCGATCGCCCAGTAGCCGCCCTGCACGTCGGCCGTGACGGACGCACCGAGCCGGGTGGGCCCGCGGTCCGCCCCGTGCTCCTCGGCCACGTCGAACGTGCCGAGCCATACGGTCGGGCGCACCTCGTGGTAGTCGCGGGGCACGTCGTCCGCGCACCGATCGGAGGAGAAGCAGGCACACAGTGCGTCGAACACGGTCCGGGCGTCTTCCTTGCTGCATCCGCTCAGCTCCACCGAGACGGATTCGGGGTGCACCGGCTCGCTCACCATCACGATCACTCCTCTCGTGGCCGGGGTACCGCACGAAGTTCCCTCCGCACGGCCGTCCACTCGCAAAAACCAGCAAAGCACCGTTTCCCGGCAGAACACCACCGCCGCCGGCCGCCTGCCCGCGCACCCACCTGCCCTCGCACCCCGCCTGCCCGTCTGCCCGGGCATCGGCCCTTCCGGCCGATTCGGCGCGAAGGAGCCCTTGCGGTGGGGGATGGTGGAGGGAAGCGACGGGCCGTCTCGGAGACGGGCGCGGGCGCGGTGCGAATGAGGCGCCGCATCGGGGCGGCGGGCCGCACGGACGGGCGAAGGCGGTGCGTGGGATGACTGCTTCCGGGGCTCCCCCCGCCGAGGGCGAGGAGCCGACGGACCGTTCGGCACGGCCGAGCGGACTGCTCGACGTGCTGGGCGTCGCCTCGGTGGTCCTCGACGCCCAGGGACGCATCGTGCTGTGGAGCCCGCAGGCCGCGGAGCTCTTCGGCTACTCGGCGCAGGAGGCGCTGGGGCGGCACGCGGCACGGCTCATGGTCCACGAGCAGCACCTCGACCTGGTGGTCGGGCTGTTCTCGGACGTGCTGCGGACCGGCCGGGGCTGGGCGGGCGCCTTTCCCGTCCGGCACAAGGACGGCAGCACACGCCTGGTGGAGTTCCGCAACATGCGGCTGCTGGACGACCGCGGGGAGGCCTACGCTCTCGGGCTCGCCGCCGACCAGTCGACCGTACGACGGCTGGAGCGGGACGTTGCGCTGTCGGAGCGGATCGTCTCGCAGTCCCCGATCGGCCTGGCCGTGCTGGACAACCGGCTGCGGTACGTCTCGGTCAACCCGGCCCTGGAGCGGATCAACGGCATGCCCGCCGAGGAGCACGTGGGCCGCACGATACCCGAGATGCTGCCCGAGGTGGACGCGGAAACCCTGGAGTCCGCGGCGCGCCGGGTACTGGAGACCGGGCAGCCGCTCGTCGACCTGTCCACGGTCGGCCGGACCCCGGCCGATCCCGACGAGGACCACGCCTGGTCGATCTCGCTGTACCGGCTGGAGGACGCCGCCGGCACCGTGCTGGGCGTGACCGTGTCGGTCGTCGACATCACCGAGCAGTACCGGGCGGGCGTCGAGGCGGAGGCCGCGCGCCGCCGCCTGGCCCTCATCGCCGACGCCTCGGCCCGCATCGGCACCACCCTGGAGCTGGAGCGGACCGCCCGGGAACTGGCCGAGGTCGCCGTGCCCGAGTTGGCCGACGTGGCCGCGGTGGACCTGCTGGAGGCCGTGGTCGAGGGGCGCCGCAGCAGCCTCGGGCCGACCGAACCGGCGGTGATCCGGGCCCTGGCCGTACGGGCCGACCGCGCCGCGGACGCGCTGGAGGCAGCCGATCCGCCCGGGCAGATCGCCCGCTACGGCCCCGAACGCCTGGTCACGCTGTGTGTGCGGACCGGCCGCCCGGTCCTGGTCGCCCACGTCAGGGACGAGGACCTGCCCAGGATCGCCCGGTCCGCGGAGGCGGCGGTGCTGCTGGGTCTCGCCGGCGTGCACTCGTATCTGGCCGTGCCGCTGATCGCGCGGGGCGAGGTGCTGGGCGCGCTGGACCTCAAGCGCACCCGCAATCCGGATCCGTTCAGCGCGGACGACGTGCTGCTGGCCGGGGAGCTGGCCTCCCGCGCGGCCGTGCAGATCGACAACGCCCGCTGGTACCAGAACGCCCGCGACGCGGCTCTCACCCTTCAGCGCAGCCTGCTGCCCCGGCACCCGTCGGTCACGGGCGGGCTGCAGGTCGCCTCCCGCTACCAGCCGGCGGGCGCCACCGTCGAGGTGGGCGGCGACTGGTTCGACGTGATCCCGCTGGAACGCGACAGGACCGCCCTCGTCGTCGGCGACGTCATGGGCAGCGGCATCACCGCGGCGGCCACGATGGGGCGGCTGCGCACCGCGACGAAGGCGCTGGCCTCGCTCGACCTCGATCCCGCGCGGCTGCTGGAACACCTCGACCGGATCACCGAGGGCCTGGAGCACTCCATCGCCACCTGCCTCTACGCCGTCCACGACCCGCACATGCGGCGGTGCCGGATCGCGAACGCCGGGCATCTGCCCCCGGCCCGGATCCCGGTGGGCCGTCCCCCGGAGCTGCTCGAACTGCCCACCGGGGTTCCGCTGGGCGTCGGCGGCATCCCGTTCTCCACCACGACGGTGCACCTGGAGCCGGGCGACCAGCTGGTGTTCTACACCGACGGGCTCGTCGAGACGCGCCGGGAGTCCCTGGACGAGCGCCTGGCGACGCTGCTGACGCTGCTCGGCGGCCCGGCACGCCCCTTGGAGGAACTCTGCGACTTGCTGCTGCGCACACTCCACCAGCCCGACAACCACGACGACGTGGCCCTGCTCGTCGCTCGCGTCCAGGCACTGCCGTAGCCCCCGCCCCGGCCACCCGCCCGGGTCCGCCGGACGGGGCGACTCGGTGACGGCGTGGCCCCGTGGCCGGGCGACCCACCGGACCGAGCAGCACAGTGGCCGGGCAACGCCGTGGCCCACCGGACCGAGCAGCGCAGTGGCCGGGCAATGCGGCACCAACCGACACGACCGCCGGGCGACACGACCGCCGTGCGACGCGACGACCGGGCGGCCCGCTCGACCGAGCCGCGCGACAGTCGCGTGGCACGGTCAGTCCTTGGTTCCTGTCACCACGTTCGCGTTGAGGTCTTCCGACACGGCCAGGTGGGCGGTCAGGCCGGCTCGGGCGAAGGTGGCGAGGGCTTGTGGGGCCTGGCGCTCGCTGGTCTCGACGAGGAGGCAGCCGCCGGGGGCGAGCCAGTCGGGGGCCTCGGCGGTGACCCGGCGCAGGATGTCGAGGCCGTCGGCGCCGCCGTCCAGGGCGACCAGCGGTTCGTGGTCGCGGGCCTCGGGCGGCAGGAGGCCGACCTCACCCGTGGGGACGTAGGGCACGTTGGCGGCGAGGATGTCGACACGGCCCCGCAGACTGCCGGGGAGCGCGGCGAACAGGTCCCCCTCGTGGACCGTGCCGCCCCTGGGGACGACGTTGCGCCGGGCGCAGCGCACCGCGGCCGGGTCGATGTCGGCGGCGTGCAGTTCCACCGGGCCCAGCGCGGCGGCCAGGGCCACGCCCACCGCGCCCGAGCCGCAGCACAGGTCCACGACGACGGACGCCGCCGGGGACCGGGCCACCGCCTGGTCGACCAGGAACTCGGTACGGCGCCGCGGCACGAAGACGCCCGGTTCCACGGCGATGCGCAGACCGTGGAACCCGGCCCAGCCGAGGACCTGTTCGAGGGGGAATCCGGCGACGCGGCGCTCCACCAGAACGGCGAGTTCCCCTGGTGTGCGTGCGCCGGTGAGGATCAGTTCCGCCTCCTCCTCGGCGAACACGCAGCCGGCGGCCCGCAGCGCGGCGACCACCCCGGCGGGCGGGAAACCGGCAGGCGGGGAGGCGGAAGAGTCGGGCGAAGGGGACGAGGCGGAGAAGGGAGGGAGTACAGGCATGGAATGCCGGGGCCTTTCGGGAGCCGAAGAGGGCGCTCCCGCGGTCACCTACCGACGGTGATCCGCGCCATCGCGAGGGGAGAGCACCCGACCTGACACAGCGGTAATGGGTCTCACCTCCTCGGCTTCCTGCGACCGGGACCCTCCACGGCCGCAGGTCACCCTACCCCAACGCTCGGACGCCGGCCCCCTCTTCGCCCCCTCCGGTGGCCAGCCCGCATCCCCCAGGTCAGTTGTACTATGCAACCGGAGAGCAGGGGAGGCATTCGGTGACCGCAGCGACAGAACCGGACGAGAGCGCCGACACGCGGCGGACGCCCGCCGGCGAGACGGCCGTCGAGACCATCCACCGCGAGATGACGGTCTTCGCCCGCCGGGCCCGGGCCTCGGCGGGACGCATGCACCCCGAACTGTCGCTGGTGTCGTACACACTGCTCGGGCATCTGGAGGAGAGCGGCGGCTGCCGGGCCACCGACCTGGCCGCCCACTACGCGCTGGACAAGTCCACCGTCAGCCGGCAGGTGTCCGCCCTGGAGCGTGCCGGCCTCGTCGAACGCCGTACCGACCCCGGCGACCACCGTGTCCAGGTGCTCGACCTGACGGCCGCCGGGCGGCGGATCCTCGCCCGGGTCACCGAGAGCCGCCGTGCGGCCTTCCGTGAGCGCCTGGCCGGCTGGCCGGAGGACGACCTCGAACGCTTCGCGGGCTACCTGACCCGTTACAACGCCTGGCACGGCCGGGACGAGGACGGCACCTGACGCGCCCGGGGGCCGTCGGGCCACCCCCTGAAACCGCGTCGGGATCGAACGCCTGGACTGACGGCGGGCCGTACCGGGGCCGTACGGTGTGACCTCCACAGTCTCTTCACGAAGGCGGTTGTTGATGGCCCTGTTCGACCTTCCCCTCGACGAGCTCCGCGAGTACCGCAGTTCGTCCGTCGAGCCCGAGGACTTCGACGCCTTCTGGTCCAAGACGCTCCAGGAGGCCCGCGAGCACGACCTGGACGCCCGGTTCGACCTGGTGGACGCGGGACTGACGACGGTGAAGGTGTACGACGTGACCTTCGCCGGCTTCGGCGGGCACCCGGTCAAGGGCTGGCTGACGCTGCCCGCACGGGTCGACGCGCCGCTGCCGCTGGTCGTGGAGTTCGTCGGCTACGGCGGCGGGCGCGGTCTGCCGCACGAGCACCTGCTGTGGGCGTCGACGGGCCGCGCGCACTTCGTGATGGACACCCGCGGGCAGGGCAGCGTCTGGGGCGGCGGGGGCGGCACCCCCGACCCGGTCGGCGGCGCTCCGGCGTACCCCGGCTTCATGACCCGCGGTCTGGACGCGCCGGAGAACTACTACTACCGCCGCGTGTTCACCGACGCGGTGCGGGCGATCGAGGCGGCGCGCTCGCACCCGCTGACCGACGCGGGGCGGACCGTGGCGATCGGCGAGAGCCAGGGCGGCGGCATCACGATCGCGGTGGGCGGCTTGGTGCCGGACCTGGTCGCGATCGCGCCGGACGTGCCGTTCCTGTGCGACTACCCGCGCGGGACGACGCTGACCGACCGCCACCCGTACCGGGAGATCGGCCTCTACCTCAAGACCCACCGGGGCCGCGCCGAGGACGCCCTGCGTACCCTGTCGTACTTCGACGGCGTGCACTTCGCCGCCCGCGGCCGCGCACCCGCGTTCTTCTCGGCCGCCCTGGAGGACCAGACCTGCCCGCCCTCCACGGTGTTCGCCGCGTTCAACGCCTGGGCGCACGAGGCCAAGCGGATCGAGGTGTACGACTTCAACGACCACGAGGGCGGTGGCCCCTACCAGGAGGCGGCCAAGCTCCGCTGGCTGCGGTCGTACGCCTGACGCCCAGGGCGTCGTCCCTGAAACGCCGAGCCCGGCAGCCGCTGGTGGGCGCCTGCCGGGCTCGGGTGAAGCCCGCACCGGGTGGGTGGGGGCGGGACAGTCACTTGATGTAGACGAGGCCGTCCGTCGTGATGGTGGGGCGGCCGGAGGTGCCGACCACGACGATCTTGACGGTGTGCTTGGCACTGCCGGACCAGGTCTTGGTCCAGATGGCCTGCCGGTACTGCGTCGCGGAGGACTTCAGGTCCACCGTGGCGACCTTGGTGCCGTCGACGTAGACGTAGGCCTGGCCGGAGGTCGAGGCGCGGGAGACCACCCAGGCGGCGGAGCGGCCGGTGAAGGTCCAGGTGAGACTGGCGCTCTTGGATCCGCTGGAGTACGACTTGCCGCCGAGGTAGCTGCTCGACGAGCGGGTGGTCCAGCTGCCGGACTTGGTGGCGGAGCTCTCCTGGAGGATCACGGGCGTGTACGACGCGGACGACGTACGGGAGTTGCCTGCGTAGTCGTCGGCGCGCATCGACCAGGTGGAGGCGGTGCCGGACTTGGCGGTGCGGGCGGAGCTGGTGGTGGTCGGGCCGAAGGTGGCCGTGGTCGGGGACAGCAGCTGCACGGAGCGCAGGGCCGTGTCGTCCGTGGCCTTCCAGCTGAGAGTGACCGGGACGGCGGCGGTGTTGACGGTGCCGCCGCGCAGGGCGAGCTTCGGCGTGGTGGTGAAGGTCGGGGCGGTCGTCTCCGCCGTGACGTTCAGCGCGGCGGTGGTCGTGGTCTTCCCGGACTGGTGCACGGCCCGTACGGCCACGGTGTGCTTGCCCGCCGCCACCGTGGCTGAGGCGGAGGTGGCGGTGCCGGACGTGGTGGCGACCGTCCTGCCGTCCACCAGCAGCTGGAAGTTCTTGATGAGCGAGCCCGGCGTGGTCGCCGTCCACTTCACGGTGAGGGCGCCGCCCTTGGCGTAGTACGCCGAGCCCGACTGGGTCGCGCCGGTGACCGAGGCGATCTTCAGGCCCTGCACCGGACCGGCCGCCCAGGAGCGGATGGTGGGCAGCTGGGCGTACAGGGAATTGCCGGGGCACTCGGTGGCGTAGCCGTCGCGGTGGCCGGAGATCCGGTTGAAGGTGTACGTGCCGCCCGCGGTGAAGCTGGTGCCGGAGAGGTTCTTCTGGGTGGCGGCCGTGGTGAGCTGGACGGTGCCGGCGGGGTCGGCGCCGTACTGGCCGAGCTTCCAGGCCGCCACGCGGGCGACGGAGGCCAGCGCGGCGCTGGAGGCGCTGGTGGAGGTGTAGTCGCCGAGCACCGCGATGCCCGTGGACTCCCGGTTCCAGCCGTAGGTGTGGGCGCCGAGGACCGGCAGGGCGACACCGCCCTTGCGGCCCTCGAAGACGGTGCCGCACTTGTCGACCAGGAAGTTGTAGCCGATGTCGTTCCAGCCGTTGCCGCTCGGCTCGGCGTGCGTGTGGAACGCGTAGATGCCGCGCACGATCGACGCCGACTGGTCGCACGTGTAGGCGGCGCCGTCCGTGTGGTGGACGAACACGGCCTTCACATCGGCGTTGTACTCCGACGGGTCGGGGCTGAGCGACTCGTCGGCGCCCCAGTCGGCGCGCGAGACGATCGGCGGCTCGGGGACGGTGGACGGCGGAGCCGTCGGGGTGGCGGGCGGCGGCGTGGTGTCGGTGCTCGTCGGGTCGGGAGTGGCCCCGGCGACGAAGGCGGCCGGCTCGCTCCCGGTGGGAGCCTTGGTCTCGGCGTCGGTCACCACGCCCGGATCGACCAGGTTGACCTTGAGCCCCTTGGGCATCGGGGCGGTGGTGCCGTTCTTGCGGACGATCTGCACCTGGACACCGTCGGAGGGTCCGACCCACAGCGGCTCGGACGCGCCACGCACTCCGCGGCCGGGCTTCTCCAGCGGGTCGGCCTCCAGTTCGAGGTCGCGCCAGGCGCTCCACTCACCGCTCGCCGTGCTCCGGGTGCGCACCTGCGCCGTGCCGTGCAGCCGCTTGGTGGCACCCGTCCAGGTGACGCCGAGCAGCGAGAACTCCTGGGTGTCGGTGCGAGGCAGCTCACGCCTGGCGTCCGTGTCGCCCTTCAGCGCGAGGTCGTAGACCTTCGGCGGACGCTTGGCCCGGCCCGCGGCGCCGTGGTCGCCCGAAGGGCTGGCGACGGCATACGTCACGATGCCCCCGCCCCCGAGGACGACGGCACCGAGCGTCAGCCACGCCCGTCTCTTCATGCTCAGCGGTCGGTACGCATGCGACGTACGACGGCTCACGGCGAATCCACCCCCACAGGCCCGAAACGGCCCAGAGAAGAAAGTCGGGAGGCACACCCGTCACTGGGGTGGCCGGTCCTTTCAGCGCGCCGCGGTCGGCGAACGTCACGGGCAGGCGGCCGGGAGTGGCGCAGATCACTGCCACCGGAGCGCGGCGGCGTGCCCTTCCGCCGGCGGAACCGCCACCGCGCGCGAGCCGAGTGGTATCCTTCGGTCAGCACCTGTGTACGCCCCGTTGTGGGCGCCGGTGCGGTTCTTCATCAGTTCGCCGTGCCGCCGCATCTGTCGCGGTCGGCGCGACCTGTTCTCCCACCCTCTCCGTGAGCGGCGCCTTTCGCCCTGCCGGGCAGCGCACCGCGACCGAGGTGGTGTCCTCCGCCGGAGGCCGTGCTCCACGCCTCCCTGTCGCGGCTTCTCCTTCCCCTCGCACACCCCGTGCCGTCCGTCCGCGAAAGGACCTTCACCCATGACCATCACCCTCGAACGCCCCGCCGCACCCCGGCAGACGTCCGCGGCCTCCCGCTCCGTCACCGGTGTCCTGGACATCGACGCGACCGGCAAGGGGCATCTGCGCGGCGAGGACTTCCTGCCCACCCCCGCCGACCCCCGGCTCTCCCCCGCGCTGATCCGCCGTCACGGCCTGCGCAAGGGCGACACCGTCACCGGCGTACTCGGGCAGCAGCACGCGGTCACCGAGATCACGAGCGTGGGCGGCGGCTCGCCGGACGAGGCCCGGGCCCGGCGCCGGTTCCACGACCTCACCCCGCTGCACCCGCACGAGCGGCTGCGCCTCGAACACCCCGCTGCCGGGCTCACCGGCCGCGTCGCCGACCTGATCGCGCCCGTCGGCAGGGGTCAGCGCGGGCTCGTCGTGGCGCCGCCGAAGACCGGGAAGACCGTGCTGATCCAGCAGATCGCCGCCGCCGTCGCAGGCAACCATCCCGAGTGCCGGCTGATGGTGGTGCTGCTCGACGAACGCCCCGAGGAGGTCACCGACATGCGGCGCCGCGTGCGCGGCGAGGTGTACGCCTCCACCTTCGACCGGTCCCCCAGGCAGCACATCGCGCTCGCCGAACTCGTCGTCGAGCGGGCCAAACGGCTCGTCGAGGCCGGCGAGGACGTGGTCATCCTCCTCGACTCGCTCACCCGGCTGTGCCGGGCCCACAACAACGCGGCCGCGGCGGGCGGCCGCACCCTCAGCGGCGGTGTCGACGCGGGCGCCCTCCAGGGGCCCAAGCGGCTCTTCGGTGCCGCGCGGTCGGCCGAGGAGGGCGGCTCGCTCACCATCCTGGCCACCGCGCTGGTGGAGACCGGATCCCGCGCCGACGACTTCTTCTTCGAGGAGCTGAAGAGCACCGGCAACATGGAGCTGCGGCTCAGCCGCGAACTCGCCGCCCGCCGTGTCTTCCCGGCCGTCGACATCGCCCCCTCGGGCACCCGCCGCGAGGAACTCCTTTACAGCGAGGCCGAGTTGACGGCGGTTCGCGGGCTGCGCCGCGCCCTGCGCAGCCACGAGGGCAAGGCCGGTCTGGAGACACTGCTGGAGCGGCTGCGCGACACGCCCGACAACGCCACGTTCCTGCGCCGCGTCCAGCCGACCCTGCCCACCGGCTAGGCCCGCCGGCCGGCCGAGCGCTCCGCGCTCCCTCGCCACCGCACCCGCTGTGCGTCCGTCAGGGCACGCGCTAGGACATCCGGGTGCTCGCGAACCCCGTTCGGCTCTTCGCAGCGTCACGCCTGCACCGGTTTGTCCCTACGTTTGCGATATGAAGATCAGATTTTCTATGCGCACCACGGTATCGAGCTGCGCACTCTGCGCCGCGACCGTCCTGGCGCTGACCTCTCCGGTCGCGGCCGTCGGCCCGTCCGGCGGGGGTCCCGGCGCGATAGTGCAGCCGAGGGCGGCGGTGCCGCAGCCGGCCGTGCTGGACGACGAGGGCACACAGGTCCGGCTCCGCAGCGGGGCGCCCGCGGTTCCGGAGGTCTCCGCGCTGTCCTGGGTGGTGGCCGACGCCGAATCCGGCGAGGTGATGGCCGCGCACGACGCGCACCGCAGGCTTCCGCCCGCGAGCACGCTGAAGACGCTGTTCGCCCTGACCGTGCTGCCGTCCTTCCCCGGAGGCATCCGGCACACCGTCAGTGCCAGGGAGCTGACGGGCATCGGCGAGGGCAGCAGCCTGGTGGGGGTCGTCGAGGGCCACACGTACCAGGTGGCCGATCTGTGGCGCGGGGTGTTCCTCAACTCCGGCAACGACGCCGTGCACGTGCTCGCCGCGCTCAACGGCGGCTGGGAGGAAACGGCCCGGCAGATGGAGGCCAAGGCCCGCTCCCTGGGAGCCCTGGACACCACGGTCGTCTCCCCCGACGGCTACGACGCCCCCGGGCAGGACTCCTCGGCGTACGACCTGGCCGTGTTCGGGCGGGCCGGGCTGCGCAACCCCGACTTCGCGCGGTACTGCTCCACCGCGCACGCCGCCTTCCCGGGCAACGGCGGCACGTTCCAGATCGCGAACACCAACCGCCTGCTGACCGGGGCCGGCGGCGTGGCGCCGTATCCGGGTCTGATCGGCATCAAGAACGGCTACACGACCAACGCGGGCAACACGCTCGTCGCCGCGGCCCACCGAGGCGGGCGCACCCTCGTGGTGACGGTGATGAACCCGCAGGAGGGTGTGGGCCACGCCGTCTACGAGGAGGCGCGCGCGCTCCTGGACTGGGGGTTCGGCGCCGTCGGGCACGTCGATCCGGTGGGCTCGCTCGACGCCCTGCGGCCCGTCTCGCACGACGCGTCGACGGGAGCGAAGCCCGGGACCAAGCCGGGAGGGGCCGTCGTGGCATCCGCGGGGGCGCCCCGGCCGGCCGGGTCCGACTGGCCGGAGACGGGGACCATCGCGGGCGCCGTCGGCCTGGGCGCGGGGGTCCTTCTGCTCGGCCTGCGGTTCAGGCACAAGCGGGCCTCGCGCGTGTGACCGGCCGGCGACCCGGGCACGCTCCGCACGACGTCGCCGGAGGCGCCCCTCAGAACACCGACAGGCCGGTGAGGGTCGTGAAGCGGTCCAGGGCCGCCACGCCGGCCACCGAATTGCCCCGCTCGTCCAGTCCGGGGCTCCACACGCACAGCGCGCAGCGGCCCGGTACGACGGCGATGATGCCGCCGCCCACACCGCTCTTGCCGGGCAGGCCCACACGGTAGGCGAAGTCGCCGGCCGCGTCGTACGTGCCGCAGGTCAGCATGACCGCGTTGACCTGCTTGGCCTGGCTGCTGGCGAGCAGCCGGGTGCCGTCCGCCCTTATGCCGTGCCGGGCGAGGAACGTGGTGGCCAGCGCGAGGTCGGCGCAGGAGGCCGCGATCGAGCACTGGCGGAAGTACTGGTCCAGCAGGACCGGCACCGGGTTGTCCACGTTGCCGTAGGACGCCATGAAGTGGGCGAGGGCGGCGTTGCGGTCGCCGTGCGCGGTCTCGGACGCGGCGACCTCCTCGTCGAAGTCCAGCTCGGGGTTGCCGCTCTCGGCGCGCAGGAAGCTCAGCAGCTCGCCCGCCGCGTCGCCGGTACGGGTCTGGAGCCGGTCGGTGACCACCAGGGCGCCGGCGTTGATGAACGGGTTGCGCGGGATGCCGTTCTCGTACTCCAGCTGCACCAGGGAGTTGAAGGGGTTGCCGGAGGGCTCACGGCCCACGTGCTCCCACAGTTCGTCGCCCTCGCGCGCCAGGTCGAGGGCGAGGGTGAACACCTTGCTGATGGACTGCGCGGAGAACGGCTCCCGCCAGTCCCCCACCCCGTACACCGTGCCGTCCAGCTCGGCGACGGCCATACCGAAGGCGCGGGCGTCACGGGCAGCGAGCGCCGGGATGTAGTCGGCGGGGCGCCCGCGGCCGGGCGTGTGCTCGATCTCCTCGGCGATGCGCTCCAGGACCGGCAGGTAGGTCGGGGACGACGTCATGATCGCCATTGTGCCTCCCGCCGGTCCCCGTGCGGCGCGTCGGTGGGCCGGGCGGCGGGCCCCGGCCGCCATCCGGTGCTCAGCTGCTGAGGACACCCGTGCCGAGCAGGCCGAACAGCAGCAGGCCGATCAGGATCCGGTAGACGACGAACGCGTTGAAGGAGTGCTTGGCGACGAACTTCAGCAGCCAGGCGATGGAGGCGTAGGCGACCACGAAGGACACGACGGTGCCGACGATCAGCGGGACGGCGCCCACGCTCGCGCCGAGGGCGTCCTTGAGCTCGTAGATGCCGGCGCCGGTCAGGGCCGGGAGGCCGAGGAAGAAGGACAGGCGGGTGGCGGCGACGCGGTCCAGGTCCAGGATGAGCGCGGTGGACATGGTGGCGCCGGAGCGGGAGAAGCCGGGGAAGAGCAGGGCGAGGATCTGCGAGCTGCCGACCAGCATCGCGTCCTTGAAGGAGGTGTCGTCCTCACCGCGCTTGTGCCGGCCCATCTGGTCCGCGCACCACATCACGGCACTGCCCGCGATCAGCGAGCCTGCGACCACCCACAGGGAGCCGAGCGGCCCTTCGATGAAGGGCTTGGCGGCCAGACCCACCACGACGATCGGCATGGTCGCGAAGATGACCCACCAGGCGAACTTGTAGTCGTGGTGGTAGCGCTCCCCCCGGTTGGCCAGCCCGCGGAACCAGGCGGACATGATCCGCACGATGTCCTTGAAGAAGTACACCAGCACGGCGGCGATGGCACCGACCTGGATGACGGCGGAGAACGCGACGACCGACTTGTCGTCGACGGGGATGCCCATGAGCCCCTCGGTGATCTTCAGATGGCCGGTGGAGGACACGGGGAGGAACTCGGTCACCCCCTCGACGACTCCGAGAACGACGGCCTGACCGACGGAGATGGCGCTCATGGGATCCAGTTCTGGGGATGTTGGTCGACAGTGGTGTAGACACTCTTACGGTGCTGAGGTGACGGCCAGGTGACCGGCCTCGGAATCCACGGCGACCGTCAGAGGCTTCCGGCGATCCACACTCCGGCGAAAGCCGCGCCGAGGCCCGCTCCGACGCTGGCGACGACGTTGGCGAGGGCGTAGGAACCCGCACCGGTCTCGGTGAGCCGCAGCGTCTCGTAGGAAAAGGTCGAGTACGTGGTCAGGGCCCCGCACAGACCGGTGCCCAGGAGCAGTTGCAGGTGCGGTCCGGCGACGCCGGCGGCCGCCGCGCCGGTCAGCAGGCCGAGGATCAGGCAACCGGTGACGTTCACCACGAAGGTGCCCCAGGGGAACACCGAGTCGTGCCGGGACTGCACCGCGCGGTCGGTGAGGTAGCGCAGGGGTGCCCCGACCGCGGCACCGAGGACCACCAGCAGCCAGTTCACGACGACTTCCCGCCCTTCGCGCCCGCGTCGCCGGAGCCGGCCGCGCGGCCGACGTACCGGATGACCTCGCAGTCGTCGAGTATCACCAGCCCCTCGGCAACCAGTGTGTCCAGTTGCGGCAGGAACGCCCGCACCCGCTCCTCGGTGTCCACGATCACCACCGCCACCGGCAGGTCCTCGCTCATCGACAGCAGCCGCGAGGTGTGGATCAGGGAGGTCGCGCCGAACCCCTCGATACCGCGGAAGACGCTGGCGCCGGCGAGGCCCGCCGCGTGGGCCCGGTGGACGATCTCGGAGTACAGGGGCCGGTGGTGCCAGGTGTCGTTCTCTCCGATGAAGACCGTCACGCGCAGCGCGCTGCCGGTGAGCCTGGTCATCCCTGCCTCCACTTCAGGACGCGGCGGGCCGCCGTCATGGCCAGCCACACCGCCGCGAGGGCCGCGCACGGGGTCGCGGCAAGGTATGCCAGCCCGATGCGGGCGTGGCCGGAGTCCACCAGCCGCTGGATGTCGACGGCGTAGGTGGAGAAGGTGGTGAAGCCACCGAGCACGCCGGTGCCGAAGAACGGGCGGACCAGGCGGTGGGCGCCCCACACGTCGGTGATGACGCCGATCACCGCGCAGCCGAAGGCGTTGACCCAGAAGATCGCCCAGGGAAAGCCCCCGGCCGGCGTCGGCAGCCACTGCGAGACGGCGTACCGGGCGGTGGCCCCGAGCGCTCCGCCGAGTGCCACCACCGCAACCACCGGCGCCTGCGTCCGCCAGGCACGCCGCCGTGCGGGACTGATCCGCGCCCGAAGGCTGTCGGTTTCCGGGACTGTCATGCTCGTACGTCTCCTGCTCGCCCGCGCCCGGACATGCCGGAGCGCTCCTGTGATGCGAGTAGGGACCGTTGGCGGCAGCACTGCCACGATTGGGTACGGCGGGCCCCACCGCCGCGCCGCGCACCCGTCGCGGCCGGGCTACAGGCTAACCCCACCGCATCCGCACCGCACGCGCCGACGGGGGTGTGTACGGCGAGGCGGGTGACGCCTCCCGGCAACCGGTCAGGATCGGAGAAGCCACACGCGCCTCCCCGGCCTAGCGTGGAACCACCGACGCACACGTCGGCCCTTCCCTCTGCGGAACGCGAAGCCGGATACCGCCGAATACCGAGGAGTACGCCATGGCCATGACTGCCGGCCTGCAGACGATCATCTACCCCGTCAAGGACCTCGACCGGGCGAAGGCCCTGTTCAGCGCGCTGCTGGAGGTCGAGCCCTACGCCGACGCGCCCTACTACGTCGGTTTCAAGGCCGCCGGGCAGGACGTCGGGCTCGACCCGAACGGACACGCCAAGGGCATGACCGGACCGGTGCCGTACTGGCACGTCGACGACATCAGGGCCCGGCTGGCGGCGCTGGTGGCCGCGGGCGCCGAGGTGCTTCAGGACGTGCAGGACGTCGGCGGCGGCCGGCTGATCGCCTCGGCGAAGGACGCCGACGGCAACCTCATCGGCCTCCTCCAGGACGCCTGAGCCGGCCGCCGCCACGGTGCCGCAGCCGGCCGACGGGCGGCCCGGTTGTTCCTCGCGGCGCCGCTCAGCCCTGCGGCCGGGCCAGCAGGTTGCGCACCCCCTCCGAGGTGAGCGTCAGACCGTGCGGCGAGCTGGCGTCTATGGTCAGCGACAGGTCGTCGGCCGGCCACTGGGAGGCGAGCGCGCCGAGCGGCACGAGCCGGTAGCGGGAGACGAAGGGCAGCAGGTCGGACATCTCCAGTTCGGAGGTGAACACGGGCACCACCGGCTCCCCGCCCGGTTGTTCGAGGACGGGCAGGGCCACCGCCGTGGGGTTGGTGGCGTCCTCCTCGCTCGCGTCGTCGGGAACGGGGACCAGCACGTCGCTGCTCGCGAGCGTGTCCAGTGCCACCGTGTCCTCGGCGTTCTCGGCAAGCACGTCCAGCGCTTGCTGGGCGGGCGTCGGGGTGTTGTCGTTCGCTGGTGTCTGCATGGCGGTTTCCCTGGTCGCGGCAGTCGAGCGGCCCGCCCGGGAGGTGACCGGCCGGGCACGGGCCCTGCTCGCGTACCCGATCGCACACGGCGCAATCGCGAGGCGCCCGGAAACCCACGCACCGTCCGGCCTGCCGCCGTGAGCGGTGGCCGGTGACGCGCCGCACGGTGCCAGGGCCCGCGAGCCCGGCATGATCCGAACGAGAGGCCCTAAGGACCGCGGCGGATCGCGACGGCCGCGGCGTCGTCACCCAGGTGGCCGTGGGTGTAGGCGAGGAGGTCGTCGTGCAGCCGGCGCAGGATCAGCCCCGGCGGTTCCGCGACCCAGGCGCCGGCCCGGTCGGCGAGGGGGTAGAAGTCGCCCCGCGCGTTGCGCGCCTCCAGGACGCCGTCGGTGTGCAGGAGCAGTGTGTCGCCGGGCAGGAAGGGGAACGAGGCGACCATGTAGTCCAAGGCTTCGGACAGTTCACCCAGGCCCAGCGGTGGTGCGACGACCTGCGCGGTCAGGGGGGCGACAGTCTCCGCGCCGATGAGCAGCGGGGACGGATGGCCGCAGTTGAGGAGGTGCAGCACGGGCTCGCTGTCGGGGATGTCCACGAGCAGGGCGGTGGCAAAGGACTCGTCGATGTCGAGCATCTGCGCGGTCTGCCACTGCCGGAACTCCCAGCGCATCGCGCCGTCCAGGTGCACGGCCAGACGCGGCAGCGAGGGCCGGCGGTGCGCCGCCGCGCGGAAGGCGCCGAGCAGCAGTGCGGCATGACTGATCGCGGGCAGTCCCTTGCCCCGCACGTCGGCGATGAGCAGCCGGGTGCTGCGTCCGGTGCGGGCGGCGGCGTAGAGGTCCCCGCCCATGGTGGCCTCGTCCTGGGCGGCGAGGTAAAGGCAGGCGATCCGCAGGGGGCCGCTGCGCTCGGGCAGGGGTGGGAAGAGCACGTCCTGGACGGCCTGTGCCACGACCCGGCTCTGCGCCAGCTGGTGCTCGCGCCGGTCCCGGAACAGGCAGAACACCACGATCAGGCCGGAGACGATGATCAGGGACGCGACCTCCGCCTGGAGGTTCTGGGTGCCCAGCGTGCCCTGGACCCCTCCGATGAAGAGTTCGGTCCCGACGGTGAGCGCGCCGATCAGCGCGGTGAGCCAGGGCCCGGAGAACGCGGCGGTGAAGGCGGGAGCCGCGACCAGCAGCGGGCCGAGGTGCACATCCGGCGGGGTGAGGGCGTCCACGACGCCCACCACGGCGATCAGCACCAGGGGGATGAGGATCAGGACCCGTCCCGATGGTGAACGCCGTAGGTCCATGAGCGACACACGCTATGTTCTCACCCCTGGCCCGGACCGGCGAGGGCGTTGGTCTTCGCAGGCCGCGGGCTCAGGACGGTGGCCGCGGCGGACGGCGCCGGTGCGCGGGCCCTCCGCGACGTGCGAAGCGCGGAGGACCCCAGGGGGCTCACTTCCGAACCCCGGTGTCCGGGTAACCAGTGGCCCGGGGGCGATTCGCCGGGTCCGCCCCGTCCGTGGAAGCCGCTCGGCCGCCGCGCCAGCGGGCTGCCGGATCCACCCGGCCGGTGCCGGTCAAGGTCCCGCAGATCCACCCGACCGGTGCCGGCCCGGGTTCCACGGATCCAACCGGCCGGTACCGGCCCAGGTCCCCCGGGGCGTCCCGGAGCAATACTCGTCAGCCGGTTCCGGCGGGCGGTGCGGTCGTGCCGCGCACCTCCAGGACCGGGCTGGTCAGGTCCACCGTGCGGGGCAGGTCCGGGTCGTCGATGCGGTCGAGCAGCCGCTGGGCGGCGCGCCGGCCCACGTCGTGGCTGGCGTTGTCCACGGTGGTCAGCCACACGTGGCGCAGGCGCGACAGGTAGGTGTTGTCGTAGCCGGCCAGGGAGAGGTCCCGGGGGACCCGGAGGCCGCTCTCCTCGGCGGCGGACAGCGCGCCGACGCAGGCCATGTCGTTGACCGCGAACACGGCGGTGGGCCGCCGTGTACGGCTGAGCAGCCGTACGGTGGCCCGGTAGCCGCCCTCCTCCGTGAGGTCGCCCTGCTCGACGACCGCCGTGCCGGCCAGCCCGTGTGCGCGCATGGTGGCCTCGAAGCCGCGGCGGCGCAGGTCACCGACCGCACCGCGGCCGGCGATGTGGGCGATGTGCCGGTGGCCGAGGGCGATGAGGTGCTCGGTGGCCAGCCGGGCGCCCTGCTCGTCGTCGCCCGCGACGACGTCCACCCCCGGCAGTTCGGGTTCGCGGGCACCGGCGACGACCGTGGGCACCCGGCCGGCCGCGACGCGCAGCGCCCCGGGATCCCGCAGGGTGCCGACGGCGACCAGGCCGTCGACGCGCAGCTCGGTGAAGGTGCGGGTGAGGTCCTCCCCCAGGCGCCGGTTGAGGTGGCCGTCGGCGAGCAGCATGTGCAGACCGGAGTCGTACAGGCGGGCGTTCAGCCCGTCGAGGAGTTCCACGAACCAGGGGTTGCGCATGTCGTTCAGCAGCACGCCGACGGTGCGGGTGCGGCGCTCGCTGAGGCTGCGGGCGGCGGCGTTGGGCCGGTAGCCGAGTTCCTCGACGGCGGCGAGCACCGCCTGCCGCTTCCCGGGGCGCACGCCGGCGGAGCCGCGCAGCACCAGCGAGACCAGGGACTTGGACACACCGGCGCGCGCGGCGACGTCTCGGATGGTGGGCGGTCGCACGCTGTGGACCGTTCCATGAGGACAGGTCTCTTGTAAAGAGGCCGGAAGGCGGTCCGGGAGAACAGGCCGGAAGGCAGTCCGGAAGCGCTCGCAGGGTGCTCCATACGATGGCTTGACACCCGGCGGGAGGCGGCCTCATCGTGAGCCACCAGATTTTGGATCGGTCCAAACGAGGGGCTTTCATGGTGCCTACGCTCGGCGTCGCCGTCGTCGGATTCGGCTGGATGGGACGGGTGCACACCCAGGCGTACGCCCGCGTGCCCCACCATTTCCCCGGGCTCGCGGTACGGCCGCACCTGGTCGCCGTCGCCGACGAGGTGCCCGGCCGGGCCGAGGAGGCGGCCGGGCGGTACGGCTTCGACTCCGCCACCCGCGACTGGCGGGAGATCGCCGCCGACCCCCGGGTGCGGGCGGTCAGCATCACCGCCCCGAACTTCCTGCACCGCGAGATCGGTCTCGCCATGGCCGAGGCGGGCAAGCACATCTGGATCGAGAAGCCGGTGGGCCTGAGCGCCGACGACGCCCGCGCGGTCGCCGACGCAGCGGCCGGGGCCGGTGTGCGGGGGACGGTCGGCTTCAACTACCGCAACGCGCCCGCCGTCGCCGCCGCCCGCGAGATGATCGCGGCCGGTGAGATCGGCAGGGTCACCCATGTCCGCATCCGGCTGTTCAGCGACTACGCGGCCCACCCGGAGGGTGCCCTGACCTGGCGCTACGAGCGTGAACGCGGCGGCAGCGGGGTGCTGGGCGACCTGGCCTCGCACGGCGTCGACCTGGCCCGCCACCTGCTCGGCGAGATCGAGTCGCTGGCCGCCGACACCGCGGTGTTCGTGCCCGAACGGGCCCGGCCGGCCGGCGCCACCGCCGGTCACACCCGGGCGGCGGGCGGCGAACTCGGTCCGGTCGAGAACGACGACTACGTCAGCTGCCTGCTGCGTTTCGCCTCCGGCGCGCGCGGCGTCCTTGAGGCGTGCCGGGTCTCGGTGGGCGAGCAGAACAACTACGGCTTCGAGATCCACGGCACCAGGGGCGCGCTCTGGTGGGACTTCCGGCGCATGGGCGAACTCGGCGTCAGCCGCGGCACCGCGTACCAGGACCAGCCCGTCAGCACGGTCTACGTGGGCCCCGGCCACGGCGAGTACGGGGCCTTCCAGCCGGGTGCGGCCAACGCCATGGGCTACGACGACCTCAAGGTCATCGAGGCCTACCACTTCCTGCGCTCGGTCACGGAGGGCGGGGTCCACGGCGCCACCCTCGACGACGCCGTGGCCGCCGCGGTGGCCCTGGACGCGATGGCCCGATCCGCCGAGGAGCACGGGTGGGTGAGCCTCGGCTGACCCACCCGTGCCGCCTCATCCCGGCGTCAGGTCCGTGCGTGGGGTGATCGCCCAGTGGTTGGTGCGCAGCACCCGGCCCGCGAACGCCACCTCGCGCTCGGCGACGAACCGGAAGCCGAGCGAGCGGCAGATCCCGTTCGAGGCCGCGTTGGTGGTGGCCGGAAAGGCGTGCACCACTCCCCAGCGCTCCTCGTCCCGCGCTCGTTCCAGCAGCGCGCGGGCCGCGCGCCCGCCGAGACCGCGGCCCTGGAACCGCGGCAGCACCATCCAGCCGATCTCCGACATCGGGCCGTCGTCGCCGTCGTGGGTCCAGATGGTCACCGTCCCGGCCACCTCCTCGGGGGCGCCCGGGTCAGGGACGATCATCTTGATCCAGGCGACGCCGGCCGCCGCCTGCCGGGCGTCCCGGCGCACCTTGTCCGCCATGCCGCCGGCCGGCAGGGGCCCGCCGAGCTCGGCCATCATGACCGGGTCGCAGCGCATCCGGACGTACGCGTCCACGTCGTCGGGTGTGACGTCACGCAAGAGCACGGAGCCTCCTGACGGCAGGTGGGTGTAGGTGCCAAGTATGGGCTGGGTCATGATGGGGCTGCCCGGCCGATACGGCGCGAGAGACCCGTGCCTGTTCGGCTTTCCTGTGAACAGTCCGAGGAGAAGCACCCGTTGAACACCGGCGCCCCGGTTCCCGACAGCTACTACGAGCGCATCGACGAGCGCCGTTTCAAGCCCACCGCACACGCCGGTGGTGCCTGGGACGTGCGCGAGCAGCACTTCAGCCCGCTGGGCGGACTGGTCGTCCACGCCGTCGAGGACCATCTGGCCGCGCGTGGGGGCAGCGCGCTCATACCGGCCCGGATCAGCTACGACATCCTGGGCCGCCCGGCCCTGGACGAGTGCGAGATCGAGGTGGAGACCCTCCGCCCCGGCCGCACCATCGAACTCCTGGAAGCCGTCGTGCGCATCGCCGGCCGTCCGGTGGTCCGGGCCCGCGTCTGGCTGCTGTCGGCGCAGGACACCTCGGCCGTCGCCGGGGGTGCCGGCGACCGGCTCACCCCGCCCGACCGGCTCGAACCGTGGGCGATGAGCGAGTTCTGGCCGGGCGGTTACATCGCGTCCCTGGACGTGCGTCCGCTCGCCCCGCCGAGCCCCGGCCGCACCACCGCCTGGGTCTCCACCCCGCTCACCCTGGTCGCCGGCGAACCCATCAGCCCGCTCGCCTCCTACCTCTCCCTCGTCGACACGGCGAACGGCATCGCCGTACGCCAGTCGCCCACCGCGTGGATGTTCCCCAACGTCGACCTGACCGTGCACCTGCACCGCCGCCCGGAGGGCCCCTGGACCGGTCTGGACACCACCGTGGCCTTCGGCCCGACCGGGGTGGGCCTGACCAGCACGGTCCTGCACGACCTGCACGGCCCGGTCGGCCACGCCCAGCAGATCCTGACCGTGCGCCCCATGCCGGGCGGCTGACGGCGGCCGGTCCTTCTCGCGGGCCCGCCGCCCGTCCGGTACGGCGCGCGCGATCGGCAGGGAGCTGATGTCCTGGTTGCGGGGGCCGTCGTACCCGCTTCCGGGAGAGACAGATGAGTACCTACAGAGTCGCGCAGGTGACCACCGCCGGCGGTCCGTTCGAGATCGTCGAGCGTGAGGCGGCGGAGCCGGGCCGTGGCCAGGTCGCGATCACCGTGGAGGCGTGCGGAGTCTGTCACAGCGACAGCTTCTTCGTGGACGCCGTGATGCCCGGGGTCACTTTCCCGGTGGTTGCCGGGCACGAGATCGCCGGGCGGATCGAGCAGCTCGGCGAGGGGACGCGGGACCAGGGCTGGCAGCTGGGCGACCGGGTGACGGTGGGCTGGTTCGGCGGCAGCTGCCACCACTGCACCCCGTGCCGGCAGGGCGACTTCATCGTGTGCCCGGATCTGAAGGTCCCCGGCTGGTCCTACGACGGCGGCTTCGCCGAGCGGGTGATCGCACCGGTCGACGCCCTGGCCCGGATCCCCGACGCCCTGGCGGCGACCGACGCCGGGCCGATGGCGTGCGCGGGCGTGACCACGTTCAACGGACTGCGGCGCAGCTCCGCGCAGCCGGGTGATCTGGTGGCCGTGCTCGGCATCGGAGGCCTGGGTCACCTGGGGGTGCAGTACGCGGCGGCCATGGGCTTCGAGACGGTGGCGATCGCACGCGGAGCCGACAAGGCCGACTTCGCCAAGCGGCTCGGCGCGCACCACTACGTCGACAACACGACGGACACCCCCGTCGCCGACGCGCTGCGTTCGCTGGGCGGCGCCAAGGTCGTGCTGGCCACGGCCGGCAGCTCCGAGGCGATCGCGGCGACCGTCGACGGGTTGTCGCACCGCGGTGAGCTGGTGGTGATCGGGGCGGCTCCCACGCCGCTGGGGATCAGCCCGCTCCAGCTGATCACGAGCGCCCGGATCGTCCGCGGCCATCCGTCGGGCACCGCGCAGGACGTGCAGGACACGATGGCGTTCAGCGCTTTGCACGGGATCCGTCCGATGACCGAGGCGGTGCCGCTGGACCAGGCCGGCGAGGCGTACCGGAAGATGCTCGCCGGCACCGCTCGGTTCCGCATGGTGCTCACGAACGGATGACCAACCGGTGCGGGACCACGGCCGGTTGTCCCGCACCGGGTGAAGCGCCCGGGCCTCCCGAGGCGGAAGGCAGGCGCCCGGCGTGGAGTATCAGGCGAGGACGCCGCCGAGCGCGTCACCCGTGGCACGGAGGAGGGCTCGCGTGTCGAGAGGACACGGCGGCCTTCACACTCTCCACACCTCTCCGTCACTCCACTCTTACGTCTTGTGTATGCTCCTGAGGCTCCATTGGCACCACTGAGGGGGGAACCTCATGCGTATACGCTCCGCGCTGGCCGTGGCCGCCACGGCCGGCACTGTCGCCGTCGTCGCCGCCGCACCGGCGCAGGCCGCCGAGTACTCGTCCGCGCTGAAGGTCAAGGGCGTCCAGTACGACGCGCCCGGACGGGACTCCAACAACTGCCGTACCGGCAACACCAAGAACGAGTACCTGACGATCAAGAACTACTCGCGCACCGCGACCGTCAACCTCAAGGGCTACGTGGTCAAGGACGCCTCCGGCAACCGGTTCACGTTCCGCGCCAACCACAAACTCGAGCCCGGCGACTACGTGAAGCTGCGCGGCGGCAAGGGCACGGACTCCGACGCCAAGAACGTCGTCTACCGCCAGAACTGCAACTTCATCTGGAACAACGACAAGGACACCATTTACCTGCTCAAGCCCTCCGGTGCCCGCGCCGACGTCCACTCCTACACCAAGGCCCGCGACGACCGCGACGGCGACGGCTACATCAGCTACCACGGCTGAACCCACGCCGATCGGGCCGACCGCCGGGAAGCTCACGGCGGCCGGCGCGGCAACAGCGCGAGCGCCACATGCTCGATCGTCTCCAACGCCTGGCGGTGGACGTACTCCCGACGGAGCGTCCGAAATAAGGCCACCCCGGGCGACCTGCGCGCACCCGCCCGGTGACGGGGGCGGCTACGTGCCGCTCTCCTCGGTCGGGCGGGTGCGTCCGGGCTCCGGGAGCTCGTTGTCCTGGGCACGGATGTGCAGTACGTCGCCGATGAACAGGTCGTACACCAGGACACCGACGACCCCGCCGACGAGCGGTCCGACGATCGGGATCCACCAGTAGTGGCTGAACGAACCGGCCAGTCTGCCGGGCAGAGCCAGGTCTCCCCACCCGGCGAAGAACGTGAACAGGCGCGGGCCGAAGTCACGGGCCGGGTTGATGGCGTACCCGGCGTTCGCTCCGTAGGAGAAACCGATGGCGGCCACCACGAAGCCGATGACCAGCGGCCCGAGGTTGGCCTTCACGGCGGTGTTGCGCAGGTCGACGACCGCCACGATCAGCATGACCAGGAACGCGGTGCCGACGATCTGGTCCACGAGGGGCCCCCAGTAACCGCCGTGGAAGTAGGGCGCCGGGAAGGTGGCGAAGATCGAGAACGAGGCGACGGTGTGCCCATGCGTCTTCGGTCCCTTCATCGCCTGGTCGAAGGTGTTGATCGCGTCGTGGTAGACCGCGTAGACCACCGCGGCACCGACGAAGGCGCCCGCCACCTGTGAGATCCAGTACGGAACCACCTTCGCCCAGGGGAACTTGCGGCGCACCGCGAAGGCCAGGGTCACCGCCGGGTTGATGTGCGCCCCGCTGACGCCTCCGGCGACGTACACACCGAAGGCCACCCCGAAGGCCCAGCCCCAGCCGACCAGCAGCCAGTCACCGGCGCTGATGAAGAACGTCGTGGGCCCCTCGGTGCGTCCCGAGCCGGGCAGCGCCGCGACCGCCATGGCCACCGAGCCGCATCCGAAGGCGATGAGGACCAGCGTCCCCAGGAACTCCGCCATGCATTCGCCCCAGAGCCCGCCACGGCGCCTGAGCCGTGAGGGACTCAGCAGGGGCGGGATTTCCACGGCCATATCGGCCCCCTCAGCGAACAGGACGGCCTCGCGACACCGCCCGGCCCCGGGCGGCCCCGCCTCACCGCTCAGTCTGCGCGCCGGTCCGCACCGAGGCCACTCGGCCCGGTCCGGGACACCGCCGGCCCGCCGAACGCGCGTTCCACGACCAGCCGGCCGCGGCGCCGATACGGCCCCCGCAGCGTGCCGGGATCCTCCGGAGGGTGAACCCCCATACGGGTGAGATTACTCAGGCTGTCGGCGCAAAGAACCGAGGAATAGAGGCGCGTCGAACACTTCGGTTGCCTCGGCGCGAGTGAATCCGAGTGGCATCCGAGCGACGACCGAACAAGACTGATCAGTGGTTTCGTGATCAGGCGAAAACGCACGGTCCCGGAGACCGGGCACCGTTGGCCGATGGTTTTCGACCTTTCCTTCAGGGAGCTGGCATGGTGGAGAAGTCTGCCGACATCTTGATGCCCGGGCCGGACGAACCCGTGATCGCCGGGCAGGCACGCTCCCTCCCGGCGACGGCGGACACCGAGAGGGAGCTCGCCGGGATCCTGGCGGACGTCGTACACGCCGAACACGTTCCGCCCGAAAGTCATTTCTTCGACGACCTGGGCGCCAACTCCCTGGTCATGGCGCAGTTCTGCGCGCGGGTCCGGAAGAGATCAGATCTGCCGCCGGTGTCCATGAAGGACATCTACCGCAACCCCACGGTCCGCAGCCTGGCGGAAGCCCTCGCGGACCTCGCTCCACCCCCCGCCGACGCACCCGCGCCGGCGGCCCCAGCGGCACCCGTGGACGGGACGCCGGCACCGGCAGCGACGGCACCGAGCACGGCTCGCTACATGCTGTGCGGTACGGCTCAGTTGCTCATTTTCCTCGGATATTCGTTCGTCGCCGGAATGGCCACCGCACAGGCCTACGAGTGGGTCGGCTCGGCATCGGGCCTCGTCGACGTCTATCTCCGGTCCCTGTTGTTCGGGACCGGCGGTTTTCTCCTCCTGTGCGTCTTCCCGATCGCGGCGAAGTGGATTCTCGTCGGCCGCTGGAAGCCGGGCGAGTTCCCGGTGTGGGGTGCGGCCTATCTCCGCTTCTGGATCGTCAAGGTGCTCCTGCACGCGAATCCGATGATCCTCTTCATCGGAAACCCGCTGTACGTGCTGTACCTGCGGGCCCTGGGCGCGCGGATCGGCAAGGACGTCACGATCCTCTCCCACTCCGTGCCGGTCTGCACCGACCTGCTGACCATCGGCGCGGGCACCGTGATCCGCAAGGACGCGTTCTTCCTGTGCTACCGGGCGCACGCCGGGCGCATCCAGACCGGCCGGATCGACATCGGCCGGGACGCCTTCGTCGGCGAGAAGTCGGTGCTCGACATCGACACCTCGATGGGCGACGGCTCACAGCTCGGCCACGCCTCCGCCCTGTACCGGGGCCAGCACGTGCCGGCCGGCGAACGCCGGCACGGCTCCCCGGCACAGCCCACGTCGGTCGACCACATCAGGGTCGAGCCGACCCGGTGCGGCACGCTGCGGCGGGCCGCCTTCGGGGTGTCCTCCCTGCTCCAGCTGTTCCTGCTGTACCTGCCGATCGGCGTCGGCGGCGTCTACATGCTGTTCGCGGAGGTGCCGGCGCTGCGCGGACGGCTGGACGCGGGGACGACCCTGACCACGGTGCCGGAGTTCCTCACCGACACCCTGGTCGTGTCCGCCGTGCTGTTCTTCGGCGGGGTCGTCGTGGGCCTGCCCCTCATGCTCGCGGTGCCCCGGCTGCTGAGCCTGGCCGTCAAGCCCGACCGGGTCTACCCGCTCTACGGCTTCCACTACGCGATGCACCGGGCAGTGGCCGGCCTGACGAACATCAAGTTCTTCCCCTGGCTCTTCGGCGACAGCTCCTACATCGTCCCCTATCTGCGCCGCCTCGGATACGACCTGTCCCAGGTGGAGCAGACCGGCTCGAACTTCGGCACCGAGGTGCAGCACGAGACGCCGTTCCTGGTGTCCGTCGGCAGCGGGACGATGGTGGCCGACGGGCTCTCCGTCATCAACGCCGACTACTCCAGCACCTCCTTCAAGGTGAGCCGGGCGACGATCGGCGCGCACAACTTCCTCGGCAACAACATCGCCTATCCGGCGGGAGCGAGAACGGGCGACAACTGCCTGCTCGCGACGAAGGTGATGGTCCCCCTCGACGGCGAACTGCGCGAAGGGGTCGGGCTGCTCGGCTCACCGTCCTTCGAGATCCCCCGCTCGGTGGAGCGCGACACCCGCTTCGACCACCTCAGGACGGGCGACGCCCTGCACCGCAACCTCGCCGCCAAGAACCGTTACAACCTCCGCTCCATCGCACTCTTCCTGCTGCTGCGCTGGGTGCTCGCCGCCGTGCTCACGGGAGTCGGTCTGGCCTGCGTCGACCTGTACGGCACGCTGGGCCACGTGGTGATCGCCGGCTATCTGGCCCTCACCGTCGCCATCACGGCCGGCTACTTCATCCTGGTGGAACGGGCCATCGCCGCCTTCCGCTCCCTGCGCCCCCGCCTGTGCTCCATCTACGACCCGTACTTCTGGTGGCACGAGCGGCTGTGGAAGGTGCCGGACGAGTGGCTCGAGCTGTTCAACGGGACCCCCTTCAAGCGCCTGGTCTGGCGCCTGATGGGCGTGCGCATCGGCCGCAGGGTCTTCGACGACGGCTGCTACATCACGGAGCGGACGCTCACCGTCATCGGGGACGACTGCACGCTGAACGTGGGCAGCAAGATCCAGTGCCACTCGCAGGAGGACGGCACCTTCAAGTCGGACCACACCAGGCTCGGATCCGACTGCACCCTCGGGGTCGGCGCGCACGTGCACTACGGCGTGACGGTGGGCGACGGGGCCGTATTGGCGCCCGATTCCTTCCTCATGAAGGGCGAGGAAGTCCCCGCGAAGGCGGAATGGGGCGGAAACCCCGCCGCGCCGACGGCGAAATGACGAAGGGCCATTCGATGGGAGCGTTCGTGGCAGCGGACAGGGAGTTCTGGAGCGAGGTGCTCACCGCCGGCGGCTTCACCGCCGTTCCGCGGTGGGCACGCGAGCCGTTGGCCGGTGACGCCGAGCACGAGGAGACCGTGCCGGCCGGGACGGCCCGGGCGGTGCGCGTCCTCGCGGCGGAACTGGGGGTGCCGTCCGGCGCGGTCCTGCTGGCCGCGCACGCCAAGGTGCTGGCCGCTCTGTCCGGTGAGCAGGACGTGGTGACGGGCTGTGTCACGGGCCCCGACGCCGCCCCGCTGCCCTGCCGGGCGGCCGTCGCGCCGGGGTCCTGGCGCCGGCTGGTGCTCGCCACCCACCGTGTCGCGGCGGACCTGCTCGCGCACCGGGACTTCCCCGTGGACGAGCTGCGCCGGGAGCTGGGACTCCAGGGACCGTTGTTCGAGGCCGTCTTCGACCCGGCGGACACCGGGGGCGGCGCCCTGCCCGACGGGGCGGTGCTGCGGATGGCCTTCGGCGAGCGGGACGGGCTGCTGACGGCACGGTTGCGGTACCGCACGGACGCGCTGGACGCCGAGGCCGCGGCCCGGGTCTGCGGCTACCACCTGACCGCGCTGCGCCTGATGACCGCCGACGTGGACGCCGAGCACACCCGGCAGAGCCTGCTGTCGCCCGAGGAGACGCGCGACCAGCTGGAGGGGCTGGCCGGACCCCACCGGGAACTGCCGTCCGCGCGGGCGCACGAGCTCTTCGAGGAGCGGGTACGGGCCCACCCCGAGGCGGTGGCCGCGGTGCACGGCGAGCGCTCGTGGACCTACGGGGAGCTGAACGCGCGGGCCAACCGGCTGGCCCGCGCGCTGCTGGAGCGCGGTCTGGGCCGGGAGGACGTGGTGGCCGTGGTCACCGAGCGCAACCTCGACTGGCTGGCGGCGGTACTGGCGGTGTTCAAGGCCGGCGGTGCCTATCTGCCGATCGAGCCGCACTTCCCGGCCGGGCGCATCGAGGCGACGCTCGCCCGGGCGGGCTGCCGGCTGGTGCTGACCGAGCCGGGCAGCACCGGCACCCTGGACGAGGCGCTGGCCGCGCTGCCGCCGGGGACCGAGAAGCTGCTGATCGAGACGGCGTACGCGGAGGAGCACGCGGACGACGACCTCCGAGTGGAGGTCTCCCCGGGCCAGTTGGCGTACATCTACTTCACCTCGGGCTCCACCGGCGAGCCCAAGGGAGCGATGTGCGAGCACGCCGGCATGCTCAACCACCTGTACGCCAAGATCGACGATCTGGGGATCGGTCCCGGGCGGGTGGTGGCGCAGACGGCTCCGCAGTGCTTCGACATCTCCCTGTGGCAGCTGCTGGCCGCGCTGCTGGTGGGCGGGCGGACCCTGCTGGTCGAGCAGGACGCCGTCGTGGACGTGGAGCGGTTCGTCGACACACTGGTGCGCGGCCGGGTCGCCGTGGCGCAGGTCGTGCCCTCCTATCTGGAGGTGGTGGCCTCGTACCTGGAGCGGCACCCGCGCGAACTGCCCGACCTGGCCTGCGTGTCGGTGACCGGCGAGGCGCTGAAGCGGGAACTCGTCCAGCGCTGGTTCGCCCTCCAGCCCGGCATCAAGCTGGTCAACGCCTACGGGCTGACGGAGACTTCGGACGACACCAACCACGAGGTCATGGACGCGGTGCCGGAACGGGTACTGCTTGGACGCCCGGTCGGCAACGTGCGCGTCTACGTGGTCGACGAGCACCTTTCGCCCGTGCCGCTCGGCGCCCCCGGGCTGATCGCATTCTCCGGCGTCTGCGTGGGACGCGGATACGTCAACGACCCCGAGCGGACCCGTGAGGCCTACCGCGAGGACCCGCACCGGCCGGGCGAGCGGCTGTACCTGGCGGGCGACTGGGGCCGCTGGCACCCCGGCGGGAAGCTGGAGTTCCTCGGCCGCCGGGACAGCCAGGTCAAGATCCGCGGGTTCCGCATCGAGATCGGGGAGATCGAGAACACCCTGCTGCGCGTGCCCGGGGTCCGGGACGGCGCGGTGGTCGTCGCCGAACTCGCGGGCCGCAGCACGCATCTGATCGCCTTCCACACCGGCCGGCGACTCGATCCGGAGGAGTTGCGCGACGCGCTCGGTGCCGTGCTGCCCGCGTACATGGTCCCGTCGGCCTTCCACTGGCAGGACGGGCTGCCGCTGACCGCCAACGGCAAGATCGACCGCAAGGCGCTGACCGCGCTGGCCGAACGGGGCGAGCAGACGGCGGAGGAAGCCGGTTCCGGCGAGTCCGACGACGCCCCGCGCACCCCGACCGAGCGGAGGCTGGCGGCCGCCTGGGCGGAACTGCTGGGCCTGCCCGGGCAGACGATCGGCCGGCGGGACCACTTCTTCGACCTCGGCGCGACCTCCCTGTCGGCGGTGAAGCTCACCATCGCCCTGAACCGCGCGGTGTCCCTCAAGGACATCACCCGGCACCCGGTGCTCGCCGAACTCGCGGCGTGCCTCGACGGCACGGCCCGGCAGCGGCCGGAGCTGCTCCAGCCGCTGTCGGCGGGCGAGGATTCCCCCGAGTGCGCGCTGGTGTGTTTCCCCCACGCGGGCGGCAACGCGGTCAACTTCCAGCCGCTGGCGAGCGCCCTGGCCGGCAGCGGCGTCGCCGTCCACGCGGTGGACCTGCCCGGACACGACCTGGCCGCAGGCGAGGAGCCGTTCGCGCCGTTGGAACAGGTGGTGGAGCGGGTCGCCGCAGAGATCGCCGGGCGCGGCCTGAAGCGGGTCATGCTCTGGGGCCACTCCTCCGGCACCGCGCCCGCCCTGCTGACCGCCCGGAGGCTCTCCGCGCTCGAAGTGGAGGTGACCCGGGTGTTCCTCGGCGCGCAGCTGCTCGGCACGGCCGCCGAACGACGCGCCGCCGCCGCTGAGTTGACTGAGCGCGGCGACGCCGATATCGCCGCCCGGCTCAGCGCGGACGGCGGCCACCTGGAGCTCGGCGAGCTGAACGCCGAGCACGCCGAGCGCGTCGGGGCCGCCTACCGGCACGACTGCGTGTCGGCGCACCGCTGCTTCGCCGACGCCCTGGACAGGCCGCCGGCGGTGAGACTGGCCGCGCCGGTCACCGTGGTCGTCGCCGCCGACGACCCGAGCACCGCGGGCTTCCAGGACCACTGGCGGGACTGGGAGTTCCTGGCCGAACAGGTTGAACTGCGTGAACTCACCGATGGCGGCCACTACTTCCCACGCACCCGCCCGGCCGCGGTGGCGGCGGCCGTACTGGACGCCGCCGACCTGCTGGCCTCCTCCTGAACACCGCTGAGGACCGCCCCGGCCTCGTTGGTGACGAACGAAAGGAAACCGAGATGTCGTTCTCGTCCCCGGCTTCGGTACTGGAGGTGGAGCTGCGACCGGACAGACCGCCCGTCCTGCGTGTCGAGGCCTCCGCGGACGCGACCGGATGGGCGGCCGAGCACCGCGAGACGCTGCGGGCCCGGGTCGCCGAGCACGGAGCCGTGCTCGTACGCGGCCTGGCACTGCGGGAGCCCGAGCAGATCTCCGCCGTCTTCACGGAACTGGCCGGCCCGCTGATGCCGGAACGGGAGGCCTTCGCCCCCCGCGAGTCCTACGGCCCCGGTCTGTACTCCTCCACCGCCTGGCCCGCCAACCAGCCCATGTGCATGCACCACGAGCTGAGCTACGCGCTGAAGGTGCCCGGGCTGCTGCTGTTCGCGTGCCCGACCGCGCCCGACGAGGGCGGCGCGACCGCGGTGGCCGACGCGGAGGCGGTGCTGAACGCGCTGCCCGCGGAGCTGACCGAGCGCTTCGAGCGCGAGGGCTGGCTGCTCACCCGCAGCTACAACGACGAGATCGGGGCGTCCCTGGCGGAGTCGTTCGGCACCGACGACCGCGAGACCGTCGAGAACTACTGCCGCGCCCACGCCATCGAGTTCGCCTGGCAGCCGGACGGCGGCCTGCGCACCCGGCAGCGGCGCTGTGCCGTGGTCCGGCACCCGGTCACCGGCCGGCGCTGCTGGTTCAACCAGATCGCCTTCCTCAACGAGTGGACGCTGGCCCCGGAGGTGCGCGAGTACCTGGTGGACGAGTACGGCGCGGACGGGCTGCCGTTCAACACCCTCTTCGGCGACGGCGCACCGATCGGCGAGGAGGTCGTGCAGCTGCTCAACGAGACCTACGAGGCGCACACCCAACGCGAGCCCTGGCAGTCCGGCGACCTGATGCTGGTCGACAACATCCGCACCGCGCACAGCAGGGAGGCCTTCACCGGTGACCGACAGGTACTCGTCGCCATGGCCGAGCCCCAGCGCCTGGCCGAGTACGGCCCGACCCCGAAGGGAATCCGGCGATGACCCCCGTGACCTCCCCCGCCACCGACCCGACCACCTCCCGGCTGCCCGCCCCGGTGCCGACCTTCGCCGTGATCTCCGGCGCCCAGGTCCGGCAAGCGCTCGAAGGGCGCGAGAAGCAGCTCACGGAGCTGGTCGAGGCGACGTACCGGCTGCACGGCTCCGGCAGCACGGTGAACCCGCCATCGTACTTCCTGCGCTTCCCCGACCGTCCCACGGCGCGGATCATCGCGCTGCCGGCCTCCGTCGGCGGGTCGGCGGGCGTGGACGGACTGAAGTGGATCTCCAGTTTCCCGGCCAACGTCGGCGCCGGCCTGCCCCGGGCCTCGGCGGTCCTGGTCCTCAACGACCACGACACCGGCTACCCGTTCGCCTGTCTGGAGAGCTCCATCATCAGCGCCACCAGGACCGCCGCGTCCGCGGCGCTGGCCGCCGACTGGCTCACCCGCAACCGGCCCCGCCCCACCCGGGTCGGCTTCTTCGGCACCGGCCTGATCGCGCGCTACATCCACACCTTCCTGACCGGCACCGGCTTCAGCTTCGACAGCGTCGGCGTGTACGACGTGTCCGCCGACAGCTCCGCCGGGTTCTGCGGCTACCTGCGCCAGACCGGTGCCGCCGGGCACGCCTCCGAGGTCACCGTCCACGAGAGCGCCGAGGACCTGATCCGCTCCAGCGACCTGGTGGTCTTCGCGACGGTCGCCGGCGAGCCGCACGTCACCGACCCGGCCTGGTTCACCCACCATCCGGTCGTCCTGCACGTGTCGCTGCGCGATCTCGCCCCCCAGGTCCTGCTCTCCGCGGCCAACTTCGTCGACGACGTCGAGCACTGCCTGAAGGCCGGCACCTCGCCGCACCTGACCGAGCAGCTCACCGGCGGCCGGGACTTCCTGCACGGCACCCTCGACGACGTCATGACCGGGCGGGTGGATCCGCCCACCGACCGGCCGGTGATCTTCTCGCCGTTCGGCCTGGGGATCCTCGACCTCGCCGTCGGCAAGTACGTCTACGACGAGGTGGCCCGCGCCGGAAACCTGCATGTCATCGACGACTTCTTCCATGAGCTGCGCCGATACGGCTGAACGTTCCTACCCTCGGCCCAGGCATCAGGAGGCCAGCGTGCCCGTCATCTCAGCCCCCCACGCCTTCAACGAAGGCCAACTCTATGTTGATCTCCGGCCGACATTCGGGCGCTCGCTCTACCTGAAGTGCGAGGGCTTCAACTTCGCCGGCTCGATCAAGATGAAGGCCGCGACAGAGATGGTGGAGGCCGCGGAACGGGACGGCCTCCTGACGCCCCGCTCGATCCTCATCGAGTCATCGTCGGGCAACCTCGGTGTGGCGCTCAGCATGATCGCCGCCAGCAAGGGCTACCGGTTCCTCTGCGTGACGGACTCCCGCTGCAACCTGTCCGCACGGCTGCTGATGGAGGCGCTGGGCAGCGAGGTGCACGTCATCGCCGACCTGGATGCCAACGGCGGCTTCCTCGGCGCGCGGATCGACTACGTCCGCGCGCTGTGCGCCTCCGACGAGCGGTACGTCTGGCTCAGCCAGTACACCAACCCGAACAACTGGGGGGCCCACTACCGCAAGACCGCCCCGGAGATCGCCCTCCAGTTCCCCCGTCTCGACGTGCTGTTCGTCGGCTCGGGCACCACGGGCACGCTGATGGGCTGTGCCCGCTTCTTCCGCGAGTGGCACCGGCCGGTGCGGATCGTCGCGGTGGACACCGTCGGCTCGGTGGCCTTCGGCGGCAAGCCGGGCCGGCGGATGATCCCCGGCCTGGGCATGAGCATGCGCCCGCCGCTGCTCGACGAGTCCTTCGTCGACGAGGTGGTCCAGGTCGAGGAGGCGGACACCATTCGCGCCTGCCACCGACTGGCCCGGCGCGGCTTCCTGTTCGGCGGGTCCACCGGGACGGTGGTCAGCGGCGCGATGGACTGGCTCTCGCGCAACGACGCCCGCTCCCTGACCGCCGTGGCCATCGCCCCGGACCTCGGGGAGCGCTACCTCGACACGATCTACCAGTCCTCCTGGCTCGAGGACCTGTACGGCGACGCGTTCCTCGGCGACCGGCAGGACCGGCCGGAATCCGGCCCCGAGGAGGTCACCGCGGGCTCCCTGGCCGTCGACCCCCGCTCGCGCACGCGGCGCACGCCACGCGACCGGTGACGTCCGCCGCGTGGACGGGGACCGCGCGGCGGACGGCTGCCCCGCGGTCCCCGTCCGGGGATCCGCCGCCGGTCAGCCCGCCGCGCCCCGGAGTTCCGACAACGTGGCCGCGGTCAGCGGCCGCGGCTCGCTGTCCGGGTCGACGAGGACCACGGTGCAGGCGGCGGCGTGGGTCAGGGCCGCGGTGAAACTGCCGTCGGCGAACTGAGCGAGCGGGCCACGCGGCGAACGGCCCACCGCCACGGCGCGCGCGCCCACCTCGACGGCGTGCCGGGCCAGGGCGCGGCCGGCCGCCGCGTGGTCGCCGACGCTGCCGAGGATCTGGCCCCGCGCGACGACGCCATGCGCGGCGAGCCGGTCGAGGTGGGCGGTGACGGTGGCGCGGGCCTGCGCGAAGTCCTCGGCGTCGGCCGCCTGTTCCTCGACGACGGCGGTCTGCTGGACGTGCACGACCTCCAGGGGGCTGCCGGTGTCCCGGGCGAGCCGTGCCGCGGCGTCGACGATCACGGCGGCCCCTTCGTGGGCGCCGACGGCGACGACCACGGGCGGGGTGCCGGTGGACGCCGGGGTGCCGACGGGCGTGAACGTCGGTGTGACGGGCTCCCCTTCACCGGTGCGCGTCTCGGCCTCCCGCAGCAGCCGGTGGCCGAAGGCCAGCACCGGAATGGCGAGAAGGAAGGTGGCGGCGCCGAGGTAGAACGGGACGCTGAGGTCGGTGGCGTCGGCGAGCTTGCCGGCGACGTAGGGTGCCAGGCCGCCGCCGATGAACCGCAGGAAGCCGTACGCGGAGGAGGCGACGGGCCGCTCGACCGGAGAGACGAGCATGACGGCCTGGGTGGTCAGGGTGTTGTTGATGCCGATGAACGCGCCGCTCACGACGACCGCCACGATGACCACGGTGGGGGTGGCGACCCCGGCCGCGATGACGGCCATCACGATGCTCAGGCCGAGCAGGTTGGCGTAGAGGACGGGGGCGGTGCCGTAGCGGGCCTGAAGGCGCGGGGCGAAGAAGACGCTGAAGGCGGCCACGAGCAGGCCCCAGCCGGTGAAGACCAGCCCGAGCTGGTGGGCGCCGAGCTCCATCGGGTAGGGCGCGTAGCCGAGCATGGTGAAGAAGCCCCAGTTGTACAGCAGGGCCATGATGCCCATGGTCAGCAGGCCGCGGTGGCGCAGCGCCTTGAGGGGGGCGAGGGGCGAGGTGCGGCGTTCCGGTTTCGGCAGGTTCGGGACGAAGGCCAGGGTGGCTATGAGGGCGATGGCCATGAGGACTGCGACGCCGAAGAAGGGGCCGCGCCAGCTGATGGCGCCCAGTTCGCCGCCGAGCAGCGGGCCCACGGCGATGCCGAGGCCGAGCGCGGTCTCGTAGAGGATGATCGCGCCGCCGAAGCCGCCGCTGGCCGAGGCGACGATGACGGCCAGCGAGGTGGCGATGAACAGGGCGTTGCCCAGCCCCCAGCCGGCGCGGAAGCCGACGATGCCGCTGATGGAGCCCGACGAGCCGGCCAGGGCGGCGAAGACGACGATGACGGCCAGGCCGGTGACGAGGGTGCGCTTGGCTCCGAAGCGGCTGGAGAACCAGCCGACGATCAGCATCGCGACCGCGGTCACGATCAGGTAGCTGCTGAACAGCAGGGAGACCTGGCTGGGCGTGGCATGCAGGCTCTCGGCCAGGGCGGGCAGGATCGGGTCGACCAGGCCGATGCCCATGAACGAGATGACGCAGGCGAACGCGACGGCCCAGACGGCCTTGGGTTGTTTGAAAGGGCTGGCGGCCTTTCCGTGACCGGCGGCTTTTCCGTGCGGTGCACTCATGTGCGCCTCTCCTGTGAGGTGGGCTGGGGTGAGCGGTGGTGGCGCGGCGGGTCAGGAGCGCGCCTGGCGGTCCTCGATGACGCGGGCCAGGGCCGGCAGCGCGACCCGCACCGCCCGCTGCTCGGCCTCGGGCAGTTCCTCCACGAGCTGCTGCAGGGCCCGGGCGCGTTCGGCGCGGCGCTGCCGGAAGAGTTCGAGACCGGCGTCGGTGGCCTCCACCAGCACGCCCCGGCCGTCGCTGTGGTCGGCGGTGCGCCGTACCAGGCCCGCCCGCTCCAGCCGGGTCACGAGCTGGGTCATGTTGGGCTGGGACACGCTTTCCGCCCGCGCCAGCTCGGTCAGCCGGTAGGGGCCCTCGCGGCCCAGCCGGGACAGTGCCGAGGAGGCGGCCGTGCTCAGTCCGCCGGAGGTGGCGCTGCGGCGTACGTAGCGCACCATCTGTTCGACGGCGATCATCAGGTCCTCGGGCGACGCCTCGGGACCCGCTGGGTCCATAACCCGCTTATGCATAAGTGCATTATGCACTTAGATGTAGGACGAAACAAGATTCCGGGACGCGGGGAGGCGGAGACACATCGAGGCCGGCCGGAGCGGCCCGGCCGGCCTCGATGCCATGATCAGCCGAAGTCAGGCGTGATCAGCTGTGTTCGGTTGTGGTCAGGCGCGATCAGGCGAGGTCGAACCGGTCGAGGTTCATGACCTTGACCCACGCCGCGACGAAGTCCTCGACGAACTTCTCCTTCGCGTCGTCGCTCGCGTAGACCTCCGCGAGCGCGCGCAGCTCGGAGTTGGACCCGAAGACGAGGTCGGCACGGCTGCCCGTCCACTTGACCTCGCCGGTGGCGGCGTCGCGGCCCTCGAAGGCAGCGCCGTCCTCGGACGTCGCCTTCCACGTCGTGCCCAGGTCGAGCAGGTTGACGAAGAAGTCGTTGGTCAGCACGCCGGGCGTCGCGGTGAGGACACCGAGCTGCGAGCCCTTGTACGTGGCGCCGAGGGCGCGCAGACCACCGACGAGGACCGTCATCTCGGGGGCGCTCAGGGTCAGCAGGTTCGCCCGGTCGAGCAGCAGGTACTCGGCCGGCAGCCGGTTGCCCTTCCCGTAGTGGTTGCGGAAGCCGTCGGCGGTGGGCTCCAGCGCGGCGAAGGACTCCGCGTCGGTCTGCTCCTGCGAGGCGTCCACGCGGCCCGGAGTGAAGGGCACCTCGACGTCGAAGCCGGCCTCCTTGGCGGCCCGCTCGACGGCCGCACCACCGGCGAGCACGATCAGGTCGGCCAGCGAGACCCGCTTGCCGCCGCTCTGGGCGGCGTTGAAGGACTCCTGGACCTGCTCCAGGGTGCGCAGCACCGTAGCCAGCTCGTCGGGGTCGTTGACCTCCCAGCCGCTCTGCGGCTGCAGCCGGATGCGAGCGCCGTTGGCGCCGCCGCGCTTGTCGCTGCCGCGGAAGGTGGAGGCCGACGCCCACGCGGTGGACACCAGCTGCGGCACGGACAGACCCGAGTCGAGGATCCTGGCCTTGAGCTCGGCGGCGTCCCCGGCGTCGATCTGCTCGTACTCCGCCTCGGGCAGCGGGTCCTGCCACAGCAGCGTCTGCGCCGGGACCTCCGGGCCGAGGTAGCGCACGACCGGACCCATGTCGCGGTGGGTCAGCTTGAACCACGCGCGCGCGAAGGCGTCCGCGAACTCCTCCGGGTTCTCCATGAAGCGGCGCGAGATCGGCTCGTAGGCCGGGTCGACGCGCAGCGAGAGGTCCGTCGTCAGCATCGTGGGCGCGTGCCGCCTGGACGGGTCGTGGGCGTCGGGGACGGTGTCCGCGCCCGCGCCGTCCTTCGGCCGCCACTGGTAGGCGCCGGCCGGGCTCTTGAACAGCTCCCACTCATAGCCGAACAGGATCTGGAAGAAGCTGTTGTCCCAGGTGGTGGGCGTGTCCGTCCAGATGCCCTCAAGGCCGCTGGTGATCGCGTCGGCGCCCTTGCCGGTGCCGTAGGTGTTCCGCCAGCCCAGGCCCTGCTCCTCCATCGAGGCGCCCTCGGGAGCGGGGCCGACGTGATCGGCGGGGCCCGCGCCGTGGGTCTTGCCGAACGTGTGACCGCCCGCGATCAGGGCGACCGTCTCCTCGTCGTTCATCGCCATCCGGCGGAACGTCTCACGGACGTCGCGGGCCGCGGCGATCGGGTCCGGGTTGCCGTTCGGGCCCTCGGGGTTGACGTAGATCAGGCCCATCTGGACCGCGCCGAGCGGGTTCTCCAGCTCGCGGTCGCCGGTGTAGCGCTCGTCGCCGAGCCAGGTGGTCTCGGGACCCCAGTAGACGTCCTCCTCGGGCTCCCACACGTCCTCACGGCCGCCGGCGTACCCGAAGGTCTTGAAGCCCATCGACTCCAGGGCGACGTTGCCGGCGAGGATCATGAGGTCGGCCCACGAGAGGTTCCGGCCGTACTTCTTCTTCACCGGCCACAGCAGGCGGCGGGCCTTGTCCAGGTTCCCGTTGTCCGGCCAGCTGTTGAGCGGTGCGAAGCGCTGCTGGCCGGCGCCGGCGCCGCCCCGGCCGTCGCTGATCCGGTAGGTGCCGGCGCTGTGCCACGCCATCCGGATGATGAAGGGGCCGTAGTGGCCGAAGTCGGCGGGCCACCAGTCCTGCGAGGTGGTCAGCACCTCGGCTACGTCCCGTTTGACGGCCGGGAGGTCGAGGCTGTTGAACGCCTCGGCGTAGTCGAAGTCCTCGCCGAGGGGGTTGGCCACCGCGGGGTTCTTGGCAAGGATCTTCAGGTTGAGGCGCTCCGGCCACCACTGGCGGTTTCCACCGCCCTGGGTGGGGTGCGCCGCACGACCGTGCGCGACCGGGCAGCCGCCTGTGCCCTCCGTCTTCGGGTCGGTCACGATTGCATCGGGGTTCTCGGACATGGTCTTCCTTCCGGACTGGGCGGATCGCGAGCTCAGGTACTGCCGGAGGTGGAACAGGCGGGGCACAGGCCCCAGTAGTTGACCTCGGCCTCGTGGATCGAGAAGCCGTGGTCCTCGGACGCGGCCAGACAGGGAGCGTCGCCGACGGCGCAGTCGACGTCGGCGACGACACCGCACGAGCGGCACACGACGTGGTGGTGGTTGTCCCCGACGCGCCCCTCGAACCGGGCCGGGCTGCCGGCCGGTTCGATACGGCGCACGAGCCCCGCCGCGGTGAGCGCGCGCAGCGCCTCGTAGACGGCTTGCAGGGAGACGTGACCCACGCGCTCGCGCACCCCGGAGGCGATCGCCTCGACATCGAGGTGATCACCTGCCCGTACGGTCTCGAGCAGCGCCACCCGCACGGCGGTCACACGCAGGCCGGCGTCACGAAGCTCCCCGGCTGTGGACTCGGTCCGAGGTCCGGTCATGCGCCGAACCTACGCCGTAAACACGAACGACTCAAGAAAACGAAGGGTGAAAGTCCAGCGTGTCGCCGCGCCCTCTCGCATCACGCGGGACCCGGCGACACATCACGTGGAACATGGTCACGAAACCGCGATTCCGTGACATCCATCACATCATTCACGTAACTAAGCGGGCAGCTTAGTAGATGCCGCTCTGCCGACATATGGGATTTGTCCATCTTCGTGCAGAGCGCGTCGCTACCGGCCCGGCGGTGCTCCCCTCCCCCGCCGCCCTCGCTCGTCCCACGCCGCCTGCGGCCTTCTGACGGTGTGCCAGGAATCCGGCGGCCGCGGCAGCCGGGAACAGCACGCCCGCATTCGCTTTCGCAAGGGTCTCGCGAAAGTACGAGGTCACGTAGTAACAAGCGCCCTTTGCGCCCTTTGCGGAGCCGTCCAGAGAATGACGACCCCCCACCCCGAGCGAGGTCACGCAATGGGCACGCACCGCAAGAAGCTGCACTACCGGCGCATAGTCGTCGCCGCCGTCGCCACGGGCGCCGTCGCCATACCTTCCACCGCACTGGCCTGCAACCAGCCGTCCGCCCCCGGAGAGCGCCCCTCCTACGGCGCCGGGAACCAGCAGGGCAACCACGGCTGGAACCGGCAGGGCCACCCGGGCTGGAACCGGCACGGCAACCCCGTCTCCCCGGTCAGCCCCTCTTCGCCGGAGTCCCCGGCCGAGCCGGCCGCCCCCAGCCAACCGAGTGCGCCGGAGACCGCTGCGCCCGCCGAACCGAGTGCGCCCGCCGAACCGAGCGCTCCGGCCGAACCGAGCGCGCCGGAGGCCAGTGCGCCCGCCGAGCCGAGCGCGTCCAATGACACCAGCACGTCCTCCGGGGCCACGGCTCGCGTCGTGGAACTCGTCAACGCCGAGCGTTCCAAGGTCGGTTGCTCGGCGCTGACCGTGAACGACAAGCTGACCAAGGCCGCCCAGGCACACAGCGAGGACATGGCGGCCCACCAGAACATGTCGCACACCGGATCCGACGGTTCCGCCCCGGGCGACCGCATCACGCGCGCCGGCTACAGCTGGCAGACCTACGGCGAGAACGTCGCCTACGGCTACGCCACTCCCGAGCAGGTGATGGCGGGCTGGATGTCCAGCGCCGGCCACAAGGCGAACATCCTCAACTGCTCCTTCAAGGAGATCGGCGTCGGTCTCGCCCAGCCCGGCAACTACTGGACCCAGGAGTTCGGAGCCGCCCGGTGACCTGCGCCGAGACGGCGCAAGCGGCGCTCCCGGCCGCCACGGCCGGTCGGCGTTAGACGCCGCTCTTCCGCCCACCCCTCGGCGGCCACGTCGGCCGGCGCGTTACGGCACTACGCCGAACCGCGCCGGCCGACGGGTCGGGGGTGGTGCCGTCACCACCCGCCGTGTGTGCGGGGGCGGGTCCCGCGGTCACGGTCGCTGGGCAGGAACTCCCGCACCTCGGCGGACGCCCCGCAGGAGTTGTCGCCGATCATGCCGCCCGGCGCACAGTGGGTGTGCGTCGACGACTTGGGGCCGAACTGGAGGCGGTGACCGCGGTACGGGAGCGGCCGTCGCCCTGGCCCGCAGTGCGGGCGTCCGGATGCCCTGGTTGCTGGGAGGGGTGGTCACCCGCGCCCTGGCCCTGCCCGCCGCGGACCTGCCCGTGGCACGCCCGGGAGTGAGTGACCCTGCGAGCTGGTCGGCCCAGGACTGGGCGTCGGACGTGGTGCCGCACCTGCCGTACGGACTCGTCACCCACGGCCTGCTGAGCGCGGCGGAACACCGGCCGTGTACAGGCGGCCCCGCGTCGGACTCGGGTTGGCGATCGCCGGGCAGTGACGGATCGTGATCGAACAGGCGCCAGGTGCGCCGCGCTCGGGCCGTTGTTCGCCGGCAGCGCGGTCCGCCGGGCGGCGACCCTGAGGCGCGGCGGGATGGCCGTGACCTGGATCGACGTGTGGCTGCACACCCCGTGACCAGCTCCATCCGGCTCCGGCTGGCCTGTGGGCCCGGTGTGGGAGCAGCATGGACGGTGATGGGCGATGAGGCTCGCCCTTGCCCGCACATCCGGTGCCGATGGCCTCTGCGAGTACCGGCCGCCGACCGGCGGCCCGGCCACGGAGGCGCCGCGGATGTACGTGTACACGATGCGCAGGGTCCGCAGGGCCCATGGCTACGAGGTCGTCCTCGATGCCGTCGCCCTCGCCCTCCCGCCCGGCGCCAGGATCGGCGTGGTGGAGCCGAACGGCACCGGTAAGTCCACCCTCCCGCGGATCAGGCGGGCCTGGGGCGACCGGCCGGCTGCGAGGTCTCCTGGACCGGGTCGCCACGCGCATCCTGGCCTGGGAGCGGGGCGCCGACTGGTGTTGCTTCGAGGGCGACTTCACCGACCGCCAGGCCCGCAAACGCAGGCGGCCGGGCCCCGAGGTGACCCGCCCTCACCCGGTCGCCCACCGCCGCCCGGTCCGCGGCTGGCCCTCCGAACACGCCCGCGCACAGCACCCACCCGCCGCGCGGGACGGCCCGACGGAGACGTTCATGGCCCTGCCCGACCGCCGTGAGCGGACACCGGCGGCACCACGGCCGGGGCACACCGCCCCGGCCAGGAGCGCGGCGCTGCGCTTCGTGCTGCTCATCGGCGTGGTGAGCATGTTCTCGGACATGACCCACGAGGGCGCTCGCGGAGTCACCGGCCCCTTCCTCGGCTCGCTCGGCGCCGGCGGCCTCGTCGTCGCCCTGGTCGCCGGAACCGGCGAACTCCTCGGCTACGCACTGAGGTTCGTGTTCGGCTGCGCCGCGGACCGCACGGGCAGGTACTGGCCGATCACGGCCGTCGGCTACACGGTGCAGATGCTGGCCGTACCGCTGCTGGCCGTGGCCGGCTACTGGCCGGTGGCCGCCGTGCTGATCGTCGCCGAGCGCAGCGGCCGCGCGATGCGCACCCCGGCCCGGGACGCGATGCTCGCGCACGCCACCGCCGAGCTGGGCCGCGGCCGGGTCTACGGCGTACGGGAGGCCCTCGACGCCGCCGGTGCGACGGCCGGCCCACTCATCGTGGCCGGAGTCCTGGCCCTGCACGGCGGTTACCGTGTCGGCTTCGCCGTGCTCGCCGTTCCGGCCGCCCTCACGCTCCTCGTCCTGGCCGGCGCGTGGCGTCGGTATCCCGATCCGGCGGGCCTGGAAGTCGACGAGGGCGTTCCCGACCGGCGGGGCACCCCGAGGGCCTTCTGGATCTACCTGGCGGGCATGGGGCTGATCGCCGCCGCCTACACCGACTACCCGCTCATCGCCTACCACTTCGGCCGGGCCCATGTGGTCGCCACCCCCTGGATTCCCGTGCTGTACGCGGGCGCCATGGCCTCCGAGGCGGTGGCCGCCCTCGTGCTCGGCCGGTCGTTCGACCGGTGGGGCCTGCGGACGGTGGTGGGGGCGACCCTGCTGACGGCGTGCTTCCCGCCGCTGGTCTTCCTCGGCAACGCGGTACCCGCGGTGATCGGTGTGGTGCTGTGGGGTCTGGGGGCGGCCGTCCAGGAGTCCGTGGTCAGGGCCGCCGTCACCGGCATGGTCGGCCCGGACCGGCGGGCCTCCGCCTTCGGTCTGTTCGACACCGGCTTCGGACTGTGCTGGTTCGCCGGCAGTCTCGCCCTGGGAGCCCTCTACGACCGCTCGGTGACGGATCTGGTGGCCTTCTCGGTCGTGCTGCAACTGGCCGCCGTTCCCGTGCTGCTGGCGGTGCGGCCGATGTCCGGTGCCGGGACGGGCCGCCGATGAAGAGGATCGCCGCCGCCCGGGGTCGGGGCCACACCACGGAGGGCGCTCGGGACGGCGTGCCCGGCGTGACGCGCGGCGTCGCCGACCTGGTCGCGGTGTCGACGAGACCTGTTCGGCGTACGCTGGATGCCAGCCACGGCGATCCGCCGGGCACCCGCAGAACGCGCCGAGCGTCGGTGATGGGGCTCACCGAAACCGCGGCATGACGCCGCTGACGGTCCCTGGTCCAACGGATGTGACCAGGAGGAACGATGCCCACGCCGACCGGCCCTCGCTCCCCGGCCACGGCCCGGTCCGCCCATGCCCGCCCGGCACGTACGGCCGCACGCCCTGGTGCCGCACGGCGAGACGGCTTCCGCCACCAGGAGGACACCATGGAGTTCGACGTGATCGTTGAGATCCCCCAGGGGTCCCGGAACAAGTACGAGATGGACCACGAACTGCACCGCATCCGGCTGGACCGGCTGCTGTTCACCTCCACCCAGTATCCGGCGGACTACGGCTACATCGACGGCACGCTGGGCCGCGACGGCGACCCGCTGGACGCGCTGGTGCTGACCGGCGAGCCGACGTTCCCCGGCTGCACCATCGAGTGCCGGGCGGTGGGCATGTTCGCCATGAAGGACGAACGCGGCCCCGACGAGAAGATCCTCTGCGTCCCCGCGCACGATCCGCGGTACGCGGACGTGCAGGACATCGACGACATCCCCATTTTCGACCGGCTGGAGATCACCCACTTCTTCGAGGTGTACAAGGACCTGGAACCCGGCAAGTCCGTCGAGGGCTCGCACTGGGAGGGCCGCGAGCAGGCCTACGCGGAGATCGAAGCCTCCCGCACCCGTGCCACCGGCGAGCAGGCGCCCGTCCACGGCTGAGGAACGTTCCGGGACCGTTCCCGAAGGATCCGAGGGGAAAAGCCCATGACCTTGCGGATCGGTCGGCTGCACGCCGTCGAGATCCTCGACTCCCGCGCCCGCCCCACGCTCGCCGTCACCCTCACCGCGGGCGACGGGACCCGGGTCCGGGCCGGCGTCCCCTCCGGTGCGTCCACCGGCACCCGGGAGGCCGTCGAACTGCGCGACGGCGACCGGTCCCGATACGGCGGGCAGGGCGTGCTGGGGGCGGTCGGACACGTCAACGGCGAGATCGCCCGGGCCCTGACCGGCCGCGGCTTCGCCTCGGCCGCCGACGTCGACCGGGCGCTGATCGAACTGGACGGCACCGGCACCAAGTCACGGCTGGGCGCCAACGCCGTCGTCGGTGTCTCCCTCGCCGTCTGGCGCGCCGAGGCCGCCCTCGCCGGGCGGGAGTTGTGGCAGCACCTCGCCCGGGTCGCGGGCACCACCCCACGCCTGCCGGTGCCGCACTTCAACGTCGTCAACGGCGGCGTGCACGCGGCCGGCGACCTCGACTTCCAGGAGTTCATGCTCGCCCCGCTCGGCGCGCCCGACCTGCCCGAGGCCGTACGCGCGGGTGCCGAGGTGTACGCGCGGCTCAAGTCCCGCCTGTCCGCCGGCGGGCACGCCACCGGCCTGGGCGACGAGGGCGGCTTCGCCCCCGCCGTCGACCGCCCCGAGGACGTCCTGCGACTCCTGGTCGAGGCGATCGGCGACACCGGCCGCATCCCCGGCCGGGAGGGCGTCGCGATCGCCCTGGACCCGGCCGCCGGCGAGTTCCGCGGGCCGGACGGCCTGTACCGGGTGGCGGGCGAGGCGCTGAGCAGTGACCGGCTCATCGACCGCTACGAGGCGATCGTCGGCCGCTTCCCGGTGTGGTCCATCGAGGACGGACTTGCCGAGGACGACTGGGACGGCTGGTTCCGCCTGACCGCACGCCTCGGCGACCGCGTCCAACTGATGGGCGACGACATCTTCGTCACCGACCCCGCCCTCATCGCCCAGGCGGTCGGCAAGCGGGTCGCCAACTCCGCCCTCATCAAGGTCAACCAGATCGGCACCGTCACCGAGACCCTGGACGCCCTGCGGGTCTGCCGCGAGGCCGGCTACCCGCAGATGGTCTCCCACCGCTCCGGCGAGACCGAGGACGACTTCGTCGCCGACCTCGCCGTGGGGACCGGCTGCGGCCAGATCAAGTCCGGTGCCCCGGCGCGCGGCGAACGGACCGTCAAGTACAACCGCCTGATCGAGATCGCCGACGCCCACCCCTCACTGCCGTTCGGTCTCGCCTGATTCGTCATGACGGGTTCGTCATACAGCTTGATGCACTGCTGATTGAGCGTCGCTCAGGCTTCGGCTCGTGCCAGGACGATGTCGAAGCGCACCTTCGACCAGGTGCCCCCGATCCGGCGGCCGTCCGGGGTGGCGGTGCCCGGGGCCCGCTGTTCGAAGTCCTTGACCAGCGACTCCTTGACGCCGAAGACGCTGTCGCGGTCGAGCAGTTCGTCGCCGCGCACGAAGACGTGCGTGACGAGCCGCCGGTGGCCGTCCGCCGTGACCATGAAGTGCAGGTGCGAGGCGCGGTACGGCGAGCGGCCGACGGCCCGGAGCATCCTGCCGACCGGCCCGTCGTGCGGGATCGGGTACGGCGTGGGCGTGATGCCCCAGAAGCTGTAGCGGCCCTGCCGGTCGGTGAAGAGGTGGGCCCGGGCCGCGGTACGGCCGTCGTCGTACTGCACGTCGTAGAGGCCGTCCTCGTCGGCCTCCCACACCTCGATGCGGGCGCCGGCCAGCGGAGCGCCGTCGGAGCCGGTGACCGTGCCCTCCACCCAGCACGGCTCCCCCGTCGCGCCGAACGACATGTCGCCGCCGATCGGGATCCTCGGGGAGCCTTCGACGAAGAAGGGTCCGAAGACGGTCGCCTCAGTGGCGTCACCACAGGCCTGGTTGTTGATCGCGATGGTCTGCATCGAGGCGCCGAGGGTGTCGGAGAGCAGGATGAACTCCTGCCGCCTGTCGTCGGTGATGTGGCCGGCCTCGGTGAGGAACGCGATCGCCGCGGCCCACTCCTCCTCGGTCGGGCGGACCTCCCGCAGGAAAGCGTGCAGATGCTCGACCAGCGAGACCATCACCTGTTTCAGGCGCGGGTCCCGGCACTGGCCGAAGGAGCGGACGACGCGCTGGAGCAGCTCCTCCTCCCGGGCCTCCTGCTCGGCGGACACGGACGGCCGGGGCGTCTCGTGCTCGGCCCCGGCGGACCCGGTGCGGACGTCGGTCATGACGGTGCGCTCCCTTCCCATGCTGCGTGCAGCAGTGCGGTGATGTCGTCCCCGGTGACGGGGGCGGGGTTGCCGGCGGGGATCGCCGCCAGGATCGGCGCGACCGCCTTGGCGATTCCGTCCTCTGGCATGCCGTAGTCCCTGAGCGCCTTCGGCGCGTTGAGCCTGGCGCGCAGCGCGGCCAGGCCCGCCGAGGCGGTCGTACTGCCGAAGGCCTGCGCGATGCGCTGCTCGGCCTCGGGGGCGTGGGGTGCGTTGAAGGCCAGTACGTGGGGCAGGACGACGGCGTGGGTCTGGGCGTGCGGGAGATTGAACATGCCGCCCAGCACATGGCAGATCTTGTGGTGCATGCCCGAACCGGCGCCGGCGAAGGAGACCGCGGCGAGGTAGGCGCCGTAGAGCGTCTGCTCGATCCCCGGCGTGCTCGCCGGGTCCCCGGCCACGACGGGCAGGCCGGCGGCCAGGGCGCGGACGCCCTCCCCCGCGAGCACGCGGTCGATCGGGTCGGCGCGCGGCCCCCAGAAGGAGTCGACGCAGTGCGCCATCGCGTTCAGCCCCGACGCCACCGACAGTTCACCCGGGAGGCCGGTCAGCAGGACGGCGTCGTACACGATCGAGCGCGGCAGCACCGCGTCGTCGACCCCGGTGGTCTTGGTCCCGCCCTCGGTCAGGCCCCACACGTTGGTCGCCTCGGAGCCGGCGTAGGTCGTCGGGACGGCGACGATCGGCAGGCGGGTGGTCAACGCGACCGCCTTGGCCAGACCCGTGGTCGAGCCGCCGCCGACGCTGACCAGCACGTCGGCGCCGGATGCGGCGGCCGCGTCGCGGGCACGCCGGGCCACCTCGACCGGTACGTGCATCACGACCTCGTCGTGGCGCACGACGACCGGGATCTCCCGCGCGATCGGGTCGACCAGGGCCGCCTCGCGGTCGGAGGCGATCAGCATGGCCTTCCGCGCCCCCAGCGCCGCGACCTCGCCGGCCACCGCGCCCGCCGCCCCACCCGGTGCGAACACCACTCGCTGCGGCAGCGTCTCGTGAATGAACTCCATGGCACGTTCTCGTCTCTCGAAGGGTCACACACAGGGATCCCTCATAGGCTTTCGCACCGGCTCGGCACACGTCACCACCGCGCGGTGAGCATGTCGTCCGGTTCCGTGTCCGAGCCGCGGCGCGGGCCCGTTGCTCGGCGCCGTCCGGGAGGTGGTTGCCGTGTGCCCGGTCGTGGCTGACGGTCTGGGAGTCGGGTGGAGCCCATGGACGCTGCCCGGCCGGGTTCATCGCCCGTGCCGTGGAGCGGGCTCGCCGGTCGCGGTGGGTCCCTGGCGGCGACCGCGTACGGCCACGGCGACGAGCAGCGCGAGGACGACGACGGTGAACCACGTCGTCGCGTCGGACAGGCTCATGGTGCGGCTGGCCGCTCCAAGGCCGACGGGAAGCAGTGCCAGACCGAGGTAGGAGGCGAGGAACAGACCGGCGAGGGCTTCGCCGCGCCGGGACGGCGCCGCCACGCCCGCCACCTGCCCGACGGCGGACTTGAACAGCACGCCCGCGCCGGCCCCGGCGATGATCCCGGCGAGCAGGAACACGGGCAGGCTGGCGAGGTGGATGCCCACCGTGAGGACGGCCATGCCCACGGCCTGGGCGAGCAGCCCGATGTGCCAGCGCGCCCGGGCGCCGAGCCGGCCGGTGCCCGTCTGGGCCGCCGCCGCGGCTGCGAACACCGCGGACACGACCAGTCCGGCGAGCGCCCGGGACGGGTGGTGCAGGGTCCCGCCGACGAATCCGGGGACCACGGAGGTGAACAGGCCGAACACGGCCATGGAGGTGAACCCGGCCGCCGCGGCGGCGAGGAATCCGGGGTCGCCGAGGGCGATCCCGGCTCGCTGCGGGCGGTAGGGTGGCCTGACGGTGGGCTTGTCGACGGTCTCGGGCATCAGCGCGATGGCGGCCGCGCCGGTCAGCAGCAGCACGAAGAAGACCGCGTACGGCAGCCGGAGCGGCGCGCCCAGGTACTGGGCGAGCACTCCGGCGGCGATGGGCCCGAGGCCGAGTCCGCCGATGTTGGCCGCGGTCGACACGATCTCGAACCGCCGTGCCGAGGCGCCGGGCCGGTGGGCGCTGTGCAGTTCCTGAAGATAGGCGGTGGCGGTCGCCGTCAGTGTGCCGACGCCGAGACCGGTGACCAGCCGGGCGACGAGCAGTACCGGCAGGGCCGGCGCGGACAGGAACAGGGCGGCGGCGAGAAGTTCCAGTGCCAGGGCCGACGTCATGACCTTCTTGCGGCCCAGCCAGTCCGAGACGTGCCCGGCGAGCAGCAGGCTGATCAGCACTCCGACCGCGTAGACGGCGAACACGACCGTGACCGTGAACGTGGAGAACCCGTCATGGGCCTCGTACAGGGGATACAGCGGTGTGGGAACGGTGGAGAACGCCATCGCGGTCACGAACACCGCGGCGACCGTCCAGAACCCCGCGCCGTACCGGAACACGGTGTCCGGACGCGCGGAGGCTCGGGTCTTCGGGGCGGACGCGCGGTCCGTACGCGCACCCGTGGCCGACGTCGGCGGCATGAGAGCACTCCCGTCCTCGACTGTCTCGACGGTGGATTCCGGCGGCGGTGAACGGCCTCGGTCCTTCGTTCGCCGCGTTCACCGCCTTCTGGTGCCAACGACCCGGCGGATCCGTTTTTTCCCGTTGTGCGGAGATAATCCAAGATGACGGTTATCTGTGCGGGAGATGGCCCAGGGAAGGCCGGCCATGGATCTTCGGGAGATGAAGGTCGTCGTCGCGGTCGCCGAAGAGGGCGGGTTCAGCGCCGCGGCCCGGCGGCTGCACGTCGCGCAGTCAGCGGTCTCCAGCGCGGTCCGCGCCCTGGAACGCGAACTGGGCGCGGCGCTGTTCCACCGCACCACCCACCGGGTGTCGCTGACCCCCGCGGGGCGCGCCTTCCTGCCGGCCGCGCGTGCCGCCCTGCGCGCTGCCGAGGAGGCCAGGACCGCCGTCGACCTCGCTCAGGGCGAGTTGCACGGGGAGATCACGATCGGTGTGATGCAAGGGCTGCACGGCGGCCTCGCGACGGCACTGGCGGACTTCCACCGGGAGCATCCGGGCGTGGTGGTCCGGCTGCGCCAGGCCCCGGCCGCGGACATCCCGCAGGCGCTGCGCGACGGTGCCGTGGACCTGGCCGTGACCGCTCTGGACACCCCGGTGCCACGTGGTCTTTCGACCCGGCTGCTGTCACGGGAGGAGATGGTCCTGATGACCGCGCCGGCGCCGGACGGTCTGCCGTCCGAGGGTCCGGTGACCCTGGCCGAGGCCGCCGGGCTGCCGCTGGTGGACTTCTCTCCGGGCTGGGCGGTGCGGCACGAGGTCGACAGGGCCTTCCAGGCGGCGTCCCTGGAACGCGCCGTCACGTTCGAGGTGAACGACCTGCTCGCGGCCGCCGATCTCGTCCGGCAGGGCCTCGGCGTGTGCATCATGCCCCCGTCGCTCGCGGCCCGGTTCCCGGAACTCCCGGTCCGCCCCTTCGCCGCGCAGGCGCCCGCCTGGACCGTCGGAGTCGTCCATCCGCGCGGCGACCTGTCTCCCGCGGTCGCCGCGTTCCTGCGCCACGTCAGACAGCTTCGTGCACCCGATGACTGAGGTGGAGGCCGGTGTGCGGCACGGGCGCGCGCCGGATGGCGAGGATGGCGGCGTCGTCGCCGAGAGCCCCGTCGGTGTGGGCGAGAAGATCCTGTTCCACGCGCTGCACCAGCGTCCTGGGTCCGCACTTGGTCCACTGCGCGACCCGTTCCCGCAGCGGGTAGAAGACCCGGCCGCGGTCACGGGCCTCCACGACGCCGTCGGTGTAGAGGAGCAGGGTGTCACCTGGGTGGAACGAGAAGGCATGCGTGTCGTAGGCGTCCGGCCGGAGTCCCGACATGCCCAGCGGAGGCGCCGGGCGGGGACTCGTCACGGAGATGACGTGACCGTGCCTGATCAGGAAAGGCGGCGGGTGCCCGCAGTGGACGACCCGTGCCACGGGACTGTGCTCGGGGATCTCCAGCAGCAGCGCCGTGATGAAGTGCTCCTGGGCCTCCCCGTCCGCTTCCGGGAATTCGGTGAGGTAGCGGCAGACGCTGCGGTCCAGGGCCTCCGCGAGGGCGGGCAGCGTGGCGTGGTGGTGCGCGGCCTCCCGGAACGAGCCGAGCAGCGTGGCCGCCTCCCCGATCGCGGCCAGCCCCTTTCCCCGCACGTCGCCGACGATCACCCGTGTACGGTCCCCGGTGCGCGTCACCGCGTACAGGTCGCCGCCGATGCACGCCTCCTTCTCGGCCGCCAGGTACGAGGAGGCGATGTGCAGGTCGCCGAGGTGGTCGGGCAGCGGGCGCAGCAGGGCTCTCTGGGCGGCCTCGGACACGGACCGCACCTGGGCCAGTTCCGCCTTCTGCCGGTCCCGGAAGAAGCACACCACCATGGCGAAGACCGAGAGGATCGCGAGCGCGACGAGCTGCGAGATGTGGTTGGTGCTGCTCACTCCGCCCTGGACCACCGCGATGATCAACTCCGCTCCCACCGCCAGCGCCCCGATCAGCCCGGTCAGCAGGTAACCGCCGAACGAGGTGGTGATGGCGGGGGCCACGACGAGCAGCGGGCCGAGGTGGACGGATTCCGGCGAGTGGATGTCCCCCAGGGTGATCGCGACGATCAGCACCAGTGGAATCGCCACCAGCGCGTGGCGCGAGCGCCACGGCTGCCGCGGCCGGTCGAGGCGCTGCCGTATGTGCATGGTTCCAATGTGCCCCAGCCGAGCGAAACCTGGCCCGGCGATCTCCCGTCCGGCGGGCAGGTCCGAAGCGTGACGGCGTGTTCACCCGTGCCGCCCGGCCGCGCCGACCATGGCGGCCGGGTCGACGACGCGGTCGAATTCCTCGGCGGTGACGTAGCCGGAGGCCAGTGCGGCCTCGCGCAGGGTGGTGCCCTCGTCGTCGGCTCTGTGGGCGATGGCCGAGGCCTTGTCGTAGCCGATGACCGGTGAGAGCGCGGTGACGAGCATCAGTGACCGGTCGACGTACCTGTCGATCTGGTCGCGGTTGAGCCGAGCGCCCTCGACGCAGTACTGGCGCAGCTTGGTGCAGGCGTCGGCGAGGATGGTGGCCGCGTGCAGGAAGTTGTTGATGACGATCGGGCGCATGGCGTTGAGCTCGAAGTTGCCCTGTGAGCCGGCGAAGGCGACGGCGGTGTCCTCGGCCAGCACCTGGATGCAGACCATGACCATCGCCTCGCACTGGGTCGGATTGACCTTCCCCGGCATGATCGAGGAGCCCGGCTCGTTCGCCGGGAGGCTCAGTTCCGCCAGGCCGCAGCGGGGTCCGGAGGCCAGCCAGCGGATATCGTTGGCGATCTTCATCAACGGCACGGCCAGCGCCCTCAGCCCGGCCGAGGCGCCGACCATGGCGTCCAGACCGCCCTGGGCCGCGAACTTGTTCTCGGCCGTGGTGAACGGGAGGCCGGTCGCGGAGGCGATCTCGGCGGCGACCCGCTCGCCGAATCCGGGCGGGGCGTTGAGCCCGGTCCCGACCGCGGTGCCGCCCATGGCCAGCTCGTACAGTCCCTCCGCGGATCCGGTGACCCGGCCGGCCGCCTGCTCGAGCTGGTGGGCGTAGCCGGACCACTCCTGTCCGGCGGTGAGCGGCACGGCGTCCTCCAGATGGGTGCGGCCGGTCTTGACCACGTCGTGCCACTGCTCGGCCTTGGCCTCGATCGCTAGCCGGAGCTCCCGCACGCTGGGCAGCAGGCGTTCGCGGACGGCCTTGACCGCGGCGATGTGCATGGCGGTGGGGAAGGTGTCGTTGGAGGACTGCCCCATGTTGACGTGGTCGTTGGGGTGGACGGGTGTCTTGCTGCCCAGTTCGCCGCCGACGAGTTGGATGGCACGGTTGCCGATCACCTCGTTGGTGTTCATGTTGGACTGCGTCCCGGACCCGGTCTGCCACACGTACAGCGGGAAGTGGTCGTCGAGTTCGCCGGCGATGACCTCGTCCGCCACCTTCTCGATCAGGCGGGCCTTCCAGGCCGGCAGCCGTCCGGCCCGCCCGTTGACGGTCGCGGCGGCCTTCTTGACGTAGCCGTAGGCGTGGTAGACGGCCTTGGGCATCCGGTCGTCCCCGATGGAGAAGTGGATCAGCGAGCGCTGCGTCTGCGCGCCCCAGTACCGGTCGGCCGGGACGTCGACGGCGCCCATCGAGTCGGTCTCCCGCCGGGTGCCGGTCGCGTGCAGTCCGACGGGTATGTCGCGGATCTTCGGGGCGCGGTCGTCCCGGGCGTCGCCGTCGGGGGTCACGCCGGCGCCGGGCGGTGTCATGAATCCGCTCCGCCCGCGTAGACGGGCTGCCACATGGCTTGGCGGACCGCCCGGTCGGGGTCGGCGGGTTCGTGGGCGGCGACGCCCTCGCCGACGGCCGCTCGGACCACGGCCGCCGCGGTGAGCGCCGACGACTCGCGCAGGTTCTCCACCGGCGGGAGCAGCGAGGCTCCCGGCGCGGAGACGTCGACCTGGTCGGCCACCGCCTGCGCGGCCGCGAGCAGCATGCCGGCGGTCACGTGCGACGCGCGGGAGACGATCGTGCCCAGACCCAGGCCGGGATACAGCAGCGCGTTGTTGGCCTGGGCGATCCGGTAGGTCACTCCGCCGTGCTCCACGGGCGCGGCGGGGATGCCGACGGCGACCAGGGCCTTGCCCTTGGACCAGGCGATGACGTCGGCGGGCACGGCCTCGATGCGCGACGTGGGGTTGGAGATCGGGAAGATGACCGGCCGCTCGGTGCCGGCGGCCATGGCCTCGACGACCTCGCGGGTGAACGCCCCGTGCACGGTGGAGGTGCCCAGCAGGATGGTCGGTTCGACCCGGCGCACGGTCTCCAGCAGGGAGATCGCGCCGCCGTCACCCGCCCAGCCCGCGACCTCCGCCGGATCGCGCGCGTACGGCCGCTGGAAGTCGCGCAGATCGGCCATGTCACGGGTGAGCAGGCCCTGTTTGTCGATCAGCCACACCTGTGCGGTGGCCTGCTCGCGGCTCGCGCCGTCACGGATCATGGCGTCGCGCAGCTGGTCGGCGATACCGACACCGGCGGTACCGGCGCCGAAGACCACGAGCCTCTGCTCGCGCATCGGCACACCGCTGACCTTGACGGCCGACAGCGCCGCGGCCAGGGTGATCGCCCCGGTGCCCTGCATGTCGTCGTTGAAGATCCGGTAGGTGCCGCCGTAGGCCTCCAGGATCCGCCGGGCGTTGCTGGGGCCGAAGTCCTCGAAGTGCAGCAGCGCGCCGGGGAACATCGACGACGCGGTCCGCAGGTACCTCTCGATGAACGCGTCGTAGCCGGCGCCGCGCACCCTGTGGTGCCGGTTGCCCAGGTACAGCGGGTCGTCCAGCAGGGACGCCCGGTCCGTGCCCACGTCCAGCGACACGGGGATGACGCGGCGCGGGTCGATGCCGGCGGCCGCCGTGTACACGGCCAGCTTGCCGACCGAGATCTGGATGCCGCCCACGCCCCAGTCTCCGATGCCCAGGATCTCCTCCGCGTCCGTGCACACGATCAGGTCCACGTCCTCGGGCCCGAACCGAAGCGTGGCGAAGGCCTTCTCGATGTCCTCCGGGCGGTCGACGGACAGGAAGACACCCCGGGGGCGGCGGTACTCGTGGGAGTACTTCTCGATCGCCTCGCCGACCGTGGGGTCGTACACGATGGGCAACAGATCCACCAGGTGATCCGTGAGCACCCGGTAGTACAGGGTCTCGTTGCGGTCGTGGAGCTGCTCCAGGAACACGTTCTTGGCCAAGTCGCCGCCCTGGGCCTGCAACTGGTCGTAGGCGCGGCGCGCCTGCTGCTCGAGTGTCAGCACCCCCGACGGCAGTCGCCCGGTCAGGCCCAGCTCGTCCCGCTCCGCCTGCGTGAACGCCACCCCGTGGTTCAGCAGCGGATCCGCCAGGGCGCTCGGAGGGGCGGAAGTCCGCACGGTGCTCTTGGTCATGATGCTTTCCCCATATGCGTAACGGTGCGTGCGGCTCGGCGACCCCGCACCAGGACAGTCACCCGCCGGTACTTCCACCGTGCGCACACAGCTCCCACCGGCGCTCGTCGATCTTGAGAGGGTCTTGCCTGCGGATGCCCGTTGAGCACGCCAAGTCGGCGGAACAGCGGTCGAGTTCACGCGCCGGCCGGGCTCGGAGTCCGCTCGCTCTCCCGTTCCTCGGCGGCGGGGGTCCTCTTCGCCGTCACCGTCCGGGGGATGGCCAGGGCGCACAGTGCGCCGACGAGCACCACGGCGACGCCGATCCAGATCGCCGGGCGCATGCCGTCGACGAAGTCCTGGGCGCTGCGGGGGCTGCCGTAGTGGACGAAGACGCTGCTCAGTACGGCGATGCCGAGGGCGCCCCCGATCTCGCGGACGGTGTTGTTGGCACCGGAGGCCTTGCCCCGGTGGCGCGCGTCCACCGAGCCGAGTACGACCGCCGCCGTCGGCGCGAAGACCAGGCCCATCCCCGTACCCGCGATGATCATGGCGCCGACCACGTGCGAGTAGGGAGTGTCGGCGGTGGCGACCAGGTCGATCCAGGCCAGTCCGACGCCCTGGAGAAGCAGACCGAGGGCCATCAGCCGGCCGCCGCCCGCCCTGTCGGTCAGGGCGCCCGCCACCGGTGCGACGAACATCGGCATCAGGGTCCAGGCCAGGGTCAGCACACCGGCCTCCAGCGGGGTGCGCACGGGTGCGATCTGGAAGAACTGGGCGAGCAGGAAGATCGAGCCGAAGACGCCGAAGTACATGGCCGCGGAGACGATGTTGGAGAACACGAAGGCGCGGTCGCGGTAGAAGGACAGCGGCAGCAGCGGGTGTTCGGCGCGCCGCTCCCACAGCACGAACAGGGCCAGGAGCACCGCGCCGCCGATGAACGCCGACAGAATCCCGGCCGAACTCCACCCCTCCGGCTCGCCGTTGACGATCCCCCAGACGATCGCGACCAGTCCGGCGGTGGCGAGCAGCATGCCGGGCAGGTCCAGCCGGGTTCGGGGCAGCGAGCTCTCGCCGAGGACCACGAGCGCCAGCGGGACGGCGACCACGCAGACCGGGACGTTGATCCAGAAGATCCACTGCCAGTCCAGGCCGTCGACGACCGCGCCGCCGACCACGGGCCCGAGTGCCACCGCCAGACCGCTGACCGCCGACCACAGTCCGAGCGCCAGGTTGCGCTTGCGCTCCGGCACCTCCTCGGCCAGCAGCGTCAGCGACAGCGGCATCACCGCGGCTGCGCCGAGGCCCTGAAGAGCGCGCATGAGGATGAGTTGGCCGCTGCTGTCGGCGACGCCGCAGCCCATCGAGGCGAGGGTGAACAGCGCGATACCGGTCACGAACACCCGGCGCCGGCCGAACCGGTCGCCCAGCGCGGCGCCGGTCAGCAGCAGACAGGCGAAGCTGAGGACGTAGGCGTTGACGAACCACTGCAGTTGGGTCGTGGTCGCGCCGAGGTCGACGGCCATGGTGCGCAGCGCCGTGGAGACGACCAGGTTGTCGAGCGCCACCATGAACATGGGCAGGCCGGAGGCGAGGACGACGAACGCCAGTGGATATCGGCGGCGCCCAGGCGAGTCCCCCATCGGGGTATTGAGCGTGCGCATGACAAATCCTCCATTGTGCGGGACACCGAGAGCAGACGACGGGAACAGGTGACGAAAACGGGGCCGGCGCGCGGGCGACGACGGCGCACCTCGGCGCGCGGCGATCTGAGTACGGTCAGGCCGCGCGACCCTCGGCGGCCAGGCGCGCCTTCTCGGCCGGCCGGCGCTCGGCCTCGTCCCAGCTGATGGGCAGATCGGCGGAGCCGGCCTCCCGGAAGACGAAGGTCGCCTCCCGGCAGCGCGGCCGCATCGCCCTCATGACCTCGCCATGCGGGTCGGATTTGGCGTAGGCGTACAGGGCGTTACGGTCTTCCCAGGCGGAGAGCGTGCAGAAGACGCGGCGCAGCGGCTGGGCGACGAGCGATGCCCCGTACACGCCGGGCGCGGTCTTCACCTGCCGCCAGGAGACCAATGACTTGACGAGGAACAGCGGCACGTCCGACGGCGACTTCAGCTCGAAGCGGGACGCCATGACGATGACGCGGGAGTGCGGGGGAACAGGACGAGGAGTGAACCACCCGAGAGCAGGCACAACGGCACCCACCTTCCAGAAGAAGACCTTCGGCAAGCATAATAGATAGTAGCGCGATCCGTTATCCGTTATTTGTAAGTGAGTGGCTCGATGAAGATCTCGGAACTCAGCCGACGCAGTGGGGTGCCCATCCCCACGATCAAGTACTACCTGCGGGACGGGCTGCTGCCCCCGGGGCACGCGACGGCTGCCAACCAGGCCGTCTACGACGAGGACCACCTGCGCCGGCTCCGGCTGATCCGCACCCTGATCAGCGTGCGGCAACTGTCGGTCGGCGCGACGAAGGAGATCCTGTCCGCGGTCACGCACGAGGGCGACCTGCATCAGATCCTGGGCATCGTGATCAACGCCCGCCCCGCCGACCTCAAGGCCAAGGAGAAGCAGTCGCAGCAGGCCGCACCTCCCGGCGCCGCCGACGCGCTCCGGCTGGTGGCGGAGATGGGGTGGGACGTCAACGAGGAAACGTCCGCGATCGGGGAGTTGGGCGGCATCCTGGACGCCCTCGCCGACCTCGGCGCGGGCATCGACTGGCGGACGCTGCTGCCCTACGCCGAACTCGTCGACAAAATGTCGACGTTGGACCTGGAACAGCTCAACTGCAGGTCCGGCCCGCTGGAGCGGGCCGAGCGCGCCGTGGTGGTGTCCGTCCTCCTGGAGCCCGCCCTGCTCGCCATGCGCCGCCTCGCCCAGGAGGACAAGTCCGGGCGCATGTTCCAGGCGGCCGCGGCCGGTCAGGAGGAGCACACGGGGCCGGAGCGGTGCAACCGGAGGAAGACGGCTCCGGAGGAGAGAGAGGGCGGCGCGGAGTCCGGCTGACGAGCGTCGGCCGGGTTCGCTCAGGAGTGGGGCCCTGCCCGGCCCGCGGACGAGGCGGCCTTCGCCGACGGGACGGCGAGGAAGACCAGCACCGCGAGGGCCGCCACGGTCGCCGCGAGCGCCAAGGCACCTGGGAGCGACCAGTTCGCGGCCGGTCCGGCAACCGCCGCTCCCAGGGCGAATCCGGTGATCTTCAGGCTGGCGCCGGTGGTGAAGATCTGGCCCCGCAGGTGTTCTGGGGCCTCCCGGTGGCGGACCGCGAACAACGCGGCCAGTTGGGGTCCTTCACCGGCTCCGAGGATGAGGACGGCCACGACGAGCACGGCCGGTCGTCCCGATGCGCACAGGGCCAACGCGGCGGCCTGGACAAGGGCACCGGCCCAGACGACGGTGTCGGGGGCGACCGAGCGCGGGAACCGGGCGAGGACCGCGTTGGCCACCAGGGCGGAGATCGCCGCGCAGGAGAGCAGCACCGCGCCACGGCCGGATCCGCCCAGAGCACGTTCGCCCAGGAGCGGGAGGCAGGCCGTCAGCATGCCCTGGGCGACACAGGTGACGATCGAGGTGAGGGTCGCTCGGGCCAACGGCGGTCTTCCGACGATGACCCGCGTTCCGGCGGCGAGGTCGCCGATCACCGAGGCGGCCCGGGCGTCCCACGTCCGACCGGGGCGAGCGCCCTGTGTCCGACCAGGGCGAGCATCCCGGGCCCGACCGGGGCGAGCATCCCGCGTCCGACCGGGGCGAGCGCCCTGTGTCCGACCAGGGCGAGCATCCCGGGCCCGACCGGGGCGAGCGTCCCGGGCCCGACCGGGGCGAGCGTCCCGCGTCCGACCGGGGCGGGCGGGCAGCAGCCACGCGGCGGGCAGTGCCGAGACGATGAGCGCCGCGGAGACCACAACCGCCGACGGGGCTCCCAGCGCCTCCGCCACGACGCCGGCGAGGGCCGGACCCGCCAGGCTCGCCGCGCTGAACGTCATGGCGTCGAGCGCGTTCGCCCGGGGCAGGCGGTCGCCGGGCACCACCCGAGGCAGCTGGGCGGTCCAACCGCCCGACAATGCCGGTCCCAGCAGCCCCGTCACCACGGCGATCAGGACGGTGGCGGCGAACGGCAACCGGTCGAGCCCCACGAGGATCAGGCCCAGGCCCGTCGCATACAGGACGAGGGCCGCGGCCACCAGGCGGCCCGGCCGCCGGGCCCTGTCGAGCAGCACCCCGAGCACCGGCCCTCCCGCCGCGGCGGAGACCGTGACGCCCGCGAGCAGCGACGACGCGTCAGCGGTCGATCCGGCCAGGGCGAATCCCGCCAGCATCAGCGCCGGTCCCGACATCTCGTCCCCGGCACGGGCCGCGACCGCTCCGGCGAGATAGGAACCCATCGAGTAACGCTTCTTCACCGCCGTGACGTTACGGAGGTAACTCAAAACTCAGCAATAGGCGTTACATTGCGGGGGTGCTCCCCACCCTCGACACCCCCGACGACTGGTCGACTCGGCACTCCGTACTGACCACGGCTCGCCGAACCGCCGCCCTGCTCAACGCTCTCACCGACGAATCCCCCGACCCGGCGGACGTCGCCGACGTGCTCCGCGCGTACGGTGAGGCGGAGCCCGTCGCTCTCACCGCTGAGGATGTCGGCGGCATGCGCGTGACTGCCGGCCTGCTGCGGGAGGTCTTCGCCGCCGAGCACGCCGACGGCGCCGCCGCCGTCCTCAACCGCCTCCTGCGGGAACACACCAGGCCGCTCCGACTGACCTCGCACGGCGGCGGCACCCCCTGGCACCCCCACCTCGACCACGACGACGACGCCCCCTGGGACGAGTGGCTCCTCGCCTCGTCCTGCATGGCGCTGACCGTCCTGCTCTGGGACCGTCAGCGCCCGCCCGGCAGGACCTGTGCCTCCCCCAGCTGCCGGAACGTCTTCGTCACCCAGGGCAGCGGCCCCGAACGCCGCTACTGCTCCCGGCGGTGCGCCACCCGCGAACGGGTCGTGGCCCACCGGCGCTCCCGCTCCGTCGACCGGCCGGGCGACTGAGCGGGGCCCACCGTGGCGTGTCCGGCGGCAGCGCGTTGTGCGCGTCGGCCATGTTGGCCGGCCACATGTGCGCGACGGGGTGCCGACCGGTTCCGCCCCGGTCAGCGGCCTGATGGCGAGGAGTCCGGAGGGCGTGCGGCGGTCACCGGACCGCTCCGGGGGAAGCTGCGGGGCAACTGGTCCGGAGGGATGATGGGTGGCGGGTCGGGACGAGCCGGACCAGCACGAGAGCCCCCGCCGTGGCGGGCGGAAGGAGTGGTGGCATGAGTGTGGCCGAATCCGTCCGGGCCGGCCTCGGACCCGTCGGGGGCTTTCCCTCACTGCCGGGCGCGCTCCTGGAGGTCCTGAATCTCGCGGCGGTGGTCCTGGACGAGGACGGGAAGATCGCCTGGTGGAGCCCGCAGGCACGGCAGCTGTTCGGCTACACCGAGGATGAGGCTCTGGGCAGGTCCGCGCGCCGGCTGCTGGTCGACCAGAAGCACCTGGGGCAGGTGACGGGCCTGTTCGCCCGGGTGAAGGCTCAGGAGGGGGCGGCGGGGGTCTTCCCCGCCCGGCACAAGGACGGCAGCACGCGGCTGATGGAGTACCACAGCGTGCGGCTCCAGGGGGAGCGCGGAGGGCACTGCCTGCTGGGCGTGATCACCGAGCACGAGGTCCTGCAACGCGTGCAGCGGGATCTCGCCCTCTCCGCGCAGCTGATCTCCCAGTCCCCGATCGGGCTGGCGGTCCTGGACGCCGATCTGCGCTACATCGTGGTCAATCCGGCCCTGGAGCGGATCAACGGAGTGCCCGCCAGGGACCATGTCGGCCGGACCGTCCGTCAGGTCCTCACCTTCCTGGACGTGGATCCCATAGAGTCCGCCATGCGGCAGGTTCTGACCACCGGCACACCGGTGCTGGCCCAGGTCATCGTGACCCCCACCCCTTCCGACCCCGGCCGCGACCACTCGTGGTCGGTCTCGTACTACCGGATGGAGGACGCCGCCGGCCGAGTGCTGGGCCTGGCCGTGTCGCTGGTGGACATCACGGAGCAGCATCTCGCGGCCACCGAGGCCATCGCCGCGAGGCAGCGCCTGGCCCGTATCGCCGATGCATCCGCGCGCATCGGCACCACCCTCGATCTGGACACCACGGCCGGAGAGCTGGCCGAGATGTGCGTGCCGTCCCTGGCGGACCTGGCCGCGGTCGATGTGCTCGACGCCGTTCTGGAGGGAGAGCGCCCCGACATGGCGCTCTCGGGCGCCGGCGTCCTCCTCCGTGCGCTCGCGGTGGCCGCGGCCTATCCCACCCCTGCCACCGGCGCCGCCGACCGGGCCGGCCAGATCGCCCGTTACGGTCCCGACCGCCTGGTCACCCAGTGCGCGGTCTCCGGGCGCCCCCTCCTGGTCCCCCACGTGGACCGCACGGACCTGGCCCGCATCGCCGCCGACCAGGACGCGGCCACCGTTCTGGCCCGCGCCGGGGTGCACTCCTACCTGGCGGTGCCCATGACCGTGCGCGGCCGGGTGCTCGGCGTACTGGACCTGGCGCGTGCCCGCAACCCCGTGCCCTTCGACGGCGACGACGTCCTCCTGGCCGTGGAACTGGCCGCCCGCGCCGCCGTGTGCATCGACCACGCCCTGTGGTACCAGCAGCAGCGGCAGACCGCCGAGACCCTCCAACGCAGCCTGCTGCCCCTTCGACCGCCCCACCGGCCCGGCCTGGAGATCGCCTGCCGCTACCAGGCCGCCGGAGCCGCCTGCGAAGTCGGCGGCGACTGGTACGACGTCGTCCCGCTGCCCGGCGGAAAGACCGCCCTGGTCATCGGCGACGTCATGGGCAGCGGCATCAACGCCGCCGCCACCATGGGCCAACTGCGCACCGCCACCCGCACCCTGGCCACGCTCGACCTCGACCCCGCCGCCGTCCTGCAGCATCTGGACCACATCACCGCAGACCTCAACCACCGCTTCGCCACCTGCATCTACGCCGTGCACGACCCACACCGGTCCCGCTGCCGCCTCTCCTCCGCCGGCCACCTGCCACCGGTCCTGGTCCGCCCGGACCGCGGGACCTCCACCCTGTTGAACCTGCCCACCGGCGCGCCCCTCGGGGTCGGGGGCGTCCCCTTCAAGTCCACCTGCGTCGCACTGTCCCCCGGCGACCGGCTGGCGCTCTACACCGACGGCCTGGTCGAGGTCCGCAACCAGGCCCTCGACACCCGGCTGGAGACGCTGCTCGACCTGCTGGCCGGCCCGCAGCCCCCTCTGGAGGACACCTGCGACCTGCTGCTGAACGCCCTGCGCCACCCCGAGGCCCACGACGACGTCGCCCTGCTGATCGCCCGAGCCCGCCACACCTCCCTCCGCTGAGCCCCACCGAGCCTGCGGGCGTCAGGACGTCAGGGCCACCGGATGTCCTCGCCGCCGGCCGTTGCCGGGCTTCCGGGTGGCGACAGCGGGCTGCGCGCCGCCTATGACGCCCCTCACCTGCAGCCGGAGAAGAAAGCCAGTTGGGCCGTCTTCTCCGGCAAGTACTCGTCCGGCAGGTCGACTTCGGGCAGGGTGACGACGGGACCGGCCGTGAAGCCCTCGCGGAGGAAGCGGGTAACGGCCTTGTCGTTGAGCACGTCCGGGTCGACCACCACGCGGGTGCGGTCCAGGCCCGGCAGGACGTACGACAGCAGGGCGGCCATCAGCCGGGAGGTCCAGCCGGACCGCGCGGCGCCCGGCGCGGCGGGGGCCAGGAGCAGGTGGATGCCGATGTCACCGGGTTCGACGGTGTAGCACTCGCCGACGCGGTCGGCGGACGGCTCGTAGGTCTGGAGCAGGGCGACGGGTTCGCCGTCCTTCAGGACGAGGAAGGCGTGGTGGGTGTCGAGGGTGGCCATGTGGGCGTAGATCTCGGCCACCTGCTCCTCGGTGAGACCGGTCATGCCCCAGAACGCGGCCCGTTCCTCGCTCACCCAGCGGTGGACCGCCCCGGCGTCGGCCCATGCGTCCAGCGGCAGGACGCGAACGGTGCCGAAGCCGTCGACGCGCACCTCGTGCACGGCCTCCCGGGAGGCGTACGGGCGGTGCGGGGCATGGGCGGCGTGCGGGGTGTTCACGGTGTGCGCGTCAGACATCGGTCTCCTCGTTCTCCTTCTTCATGCGCTCCCAGTCGGTGACGACCGGGATGAGCTTTCCCGTGAGCCACAGGGGCAGTTGGTCGCGGTGGTGGGGCGAGCCGGGGATCCCGGACGCGCCGAAGGGGACCACCCATCGGCTGTTCTCGCGGCGGCCCAGGTCCCACACGTACCGGGCGGCCGGGCCGCGCGCGGCGAGGTCGGTGAGGCCGGGGACGGCGGAGGTGCACAGCACGCAGTCGTGGTCGCCGGACAGTCCGGGTTCGTCGTACGGCGTCTCCGGGGGCATCGCCCGCCAGGGGGCGAGGCGGTGGGTGTCCCCCCAGGTGGCCGCGGGTGGCCGGGCGGCCGCCTCCTCCACCGCCTCGCGGACGGTGGCCGGCCGGTCGATCCCGAACAACTCCTCGGCGCTCAGGAGGTGTTCCAGGGCGTAGCCGATGCGCGGAGTCAGGGCCAGCCAGGGCAGGAAGACCTCGGGGTACGCGGGCGGGGCGGCCACCACGGCGAAGGCGGGGTGGGCCGCGAGCCGGCGTACGACCGCCGTGCGCACGGTCGCGAAGAGGGCCGCGTCGGTGCTGTCGGCGTCCATGCGGCGGTCCCACCGCAGCAGCCGGTCCCGCAGGGCGGCGGCCCCGTCGCTGAGGCCGTCGAGGGTGGCGAGGTGTTCCAGCAGGGGCGCGGCGGAGGCGAGTTGGGTGTCGGTGTGGAGCACGGACATGTCGGCGGCCGACCACCGCCGGCGCTCGTCGAGCAGGGCCCGGATGCGGTCGGCGCGGTGCGGCGGGGCGAACTCGACGCCCAGGGGGGCGGCCGGGCCGCGCTGATTGGCCATGACGGCGACGCCGTCGGTCAGTCCGGCGCGTGGTGGCTCGTGCCATCCCCGCCACTCGTGGCCGAGCTCCCAGGCGGGCACCACGCGGATCCGGTTGGCCTCGGCCCGCACCGGCACCCGGCCGGCCACGCGGTGCAGCAGCCCGCCCTCGGTGTCGGCGGCCTGCACGACGTTGACGGGCTCGGCCCACCGGTCCAGGGCCCCGTCCACATCGGCCACCCGGCGGGCCCGCAGCAGGGGCAGCAGGGCTTCGAAGCCCAGATCGCCGGTGACACGGGGCGGGTAGCGCAGACTGATCGCGACCGGGATCGCGCCGGACTCGTCCGTGCCATCGTCCAGCCCCTCGGGTCCGCCGATGACGACGGGGCCCCGCTCCGTCTCGAGCACCTCCACCTCGACCGGTTCCTCTCCGGCCACCTCGATCGTCTCGGTGTGCCGGGCAGCCCGCCGCCATACGCCGTCCGGACCGAGCGCCTCGACGCCGGCGCCGGTACGCCGCAGCCGCTCCCGGTACAGGTCCTGGTAGTCGGCCATGGCGTTGGTGATGGCCCAGGCGACCGTGCGGGTGTGGCCGAAGTGGGCGATGCCGGGGACGCCGGGCACGGCGAGGCCGACGACGTCGAACTCGGGGCACGCAAGGCGGACCTGCTGGTAGACGCCCGGGTCCTCGATGAAGCGGTGCGGGTCGCCCGCGACGAGCGGCTGCCCGGTGACCGTCCGCTCGCCGGCGACGAGCCAGCCGTTGCTGCCGAGCGTGCCGGGGCCGTCGGTGGCGAACAGGCCCACCGCGTCCGCGCCGAGACGGGTCGCCACCTGCTCGCGCCACAGCTTGGCGGGGAAGCCCGAGAAGAGGATGTGGGTGGCGAGCCAGACGCCCAGGGGCGTCCAGGGCTCCCAGCGGCCGGGCGTGAGGCCGGCGCGGGCGAACTCCGGGGCCGTGGCGGCCGCCAGTCCCGCGTTGACGCCGTCGGCGTACGCCCGGACCCAGTCCGCCGTCTCCCCGTCACGCCGCTCCAGGGCCGCGAAGCAGCGGCGGGCGGTGTCGTCCAGGCGGGCACGGCGCGCGAATCGGTCCCAGGGCAGGGCCGACGGGCCGAGGAAGGACGCCGAGGTGCCCTGTGCGCGGTGTCGCTCCACCTCCAGCTGCCAGGCCCGGTCCAGGGCGGTGACGCGGCCCTGGGCACGGGCCGGTTGCACCGCACCGTCCGCACGCAGGTGCGGGATGCCCCAGTCATCGCGGTAGATCTCGGTCGCCACCCTGCACCCTTCGTTGAATTTAGGTTAGCCTAACCTAAATGATCCTTGGCGCGAAGCCGGCGGCGGGCGCCGGCGGACCGGGCGCCGGCCGCGGCAGCGCATCGGCCGGGGGCCTGGCTCCCCCGCGAAAACCGGATGCGACCGCTCGCTCGGCCTTGGGACCATGCCGGAATGGTCCACCGACTCGACCCTCTGGTCATCCGGCACACCCACCGCATCCCCTTCCCCACGGGCCCCGTCGGGGACGGCGGTGTCGCGGCGCTGCAGTTCGACGCCGCGTTGATGTCCGTGGGCTTCAAGCTCTCGGCGGAGCTGCTGGAGCGTCTGTCCGGGCTGTCCGAGGGCACGGTCGTCGACACCGCCGTACGGACGCTGGGCACCGTCCGTGAGATGGTCGGCGACCACGTCCGGCACAACGTGTACTTCATCAACTTCCCGGCCAACGTGCCGGACACCTTCGACTTCTGGATGCGGTGCATCGCCGAGGCGCTCGCCGACGACAGGTCGCGTGCGGGCACGGTCGAGCAGCTGAGCGCCGGCGTGGTGAACCTGCTCACCCTCCCCTCGTACGGCAACTACCGGCACCCGTACGCCGAGATGCTCGCCCACCACGACGAGCTGATCGCCGCGGCGGGCGACCGCATGACGGTCCTGCACCTGGGCGGCGCCTCGGACGATGAACTCGCCGCCCTGTACCTGGCGTTGGCGGGCAGCAGCACGCCTCTGGGCGAGGACGGCCTGCGGGATCTGCGGGACCTCGCCGGTCACTGCGCGGACGGACCGCAGCCCGCGGAGATCCCGGTGCGGGAGAACCGGGCCGTGGTCAACCAGGCCCGGCTGACCGCCGGTGTGGGCCTGCTGCTGGACACGGTCACCGATGTGCTCCGGCTGGCCTGCGCGCTTGCGGGCGGTGACGTCACCCTTCAGGAGCCGACGCGGCTGAGGGCACTGCCCCGTGCGGTGCGCCGGGCGCTGCTCGCCGGCCTCGACGCGGTCGTCGCCGACGCGCCGGCCAAGCTCGCCGACGTGCACGCGCACCGCGAGATGTGGAAACGGCTCGGCGAGCGGCTGCACCCGCACGAGTACCCGCAGTGGCCGCACGCGGCCGACGTGTTCGCCGTCGCCCGCGGCGAGAAGGCGGCGCGCTCCTTGGACGGCCGGACGGAGGAGTTGCTCGCCATGGGCGACGTCACCGGCGCGGTCGAACTGCTGAAGGCCGCGCCCGGCAAGCTGTTCCGCTCCCTGGACCGGCTGCTGCGCGCCGCCGGCACTCAGGACGAGCGCGACGCCGTCGTGGCCGCCGCCGAGCAGGTCGCCCCCAGCGTCTCCGGCCCGGTCGTGCTGTCGGTGCGCCAGCACCTGCACAACCGTGCGGAGGCGACCGGCGAGTGCCGGGTGTTCGTCAACCGCGCCGGCCGGGCCTGGGTCACCGACGACACCCGCCCGCCGGTGCCCGCGCCCGAGCGCAAGCGGCTGATCGCGGCCCTGGACGCGGAGCTGCGCCGCCGGCTGCCCGCCGAGGACCATCTGCTGATCGACCCGGACGTCCTGGACGTGGCGCTGCCGCTCAGCGGCAAGGCGACCGCGTCCGGGCTCGGTGTGCTGCCGCGCGGCTCGGTGTCCCCGGTGGACGGGGAGCTGCTGCGCTTCTTCGTGTACTGGAAGCAGACCGAGCGCACCACCGACTTCGACCTGTCGGCGCTGCTGCTGAACGCCGACTACGCGACCGTCTCCTGGCTGTCGTACACCAACCTCCGCGACGCCGGGGGCGAGCACTCCGGCGACATCACTGACGCGCCCGACGGGGCCTCGGAGTTCATCAACCTACGACTGGGCGCCGTGCGGGGCACCTGCATCGTCCCGCAAGTCAACATCTTCTCCGGGGAGGGCTTCGAGGAGGTCGAGGAGTCGTTCTTCGGGTTCATGCTGCGCGAGACCGAGCAGAAGGGGCGCCCGTTCGAGCCGCGCACGGTGCGCATGAAGTCGGAGTTGCGCGGTCCCGGCCGGGTCGCGCTGCCGCTGGCGTTCCTGCGCGGGACCGACGGCCGGTGGCGTGCCAAGTGGCTGCACCTCTATCTGAAGGGGACTCCGGCGTCCAACCGGGTCGAGGGCAACCGGGTGACGGTCGCGACGCTGGTGCGCGGCATCGTCGAGCGCGAGCAGCTCACGGTCCGCTACCTCACCGGCCTGATGGCCGACGACGCGACGACCGTCACGGTGTGGGACGGGAAGACGGTCCCGGCGGGTCCCGTCACCTACATCGGTCTGGAGAGGCCCGACGGGCTGCACCCGGCTTCGCGCATCGTCACCCCCGAAAATCTGCGCGACCTGATCCCCGCCTGACTGTTAACGTGGCCGTGGCGAGGCCATGAGGGGGCTTCCTTCTCACCACTCCTTGAATCCAGCCTTCTCGCTTTCCTCGCCACCGACTCGAGGCCTCCGGCCGTCCCGCCGTACGGGGGACGGCCGGAGGCCTTTCGTGCCGTTCGCGCCTTCATCCGGGCCGCACGGCCGTCTCGGCTGTCGTGGTCCATCGTCGTCCATCGTCAGGCAGGGTCTTACGAGCCGGTGTCCCGCCGCCGGTAGGCGCCTGGACTGACGCCGAACTCGCGCTTGAAGGCACGGTTGAAGGCGAACTCGGAGCGATACCCCACTTGTTCGGCGACGGTTTGGAGCGGCGCGTCGTCGCCGCGGAGGATCCGTCCGGCCGTGGTCATCCGCCACCAGGTCAGGTACGTCATCGGCGGGCGCCCGACGAGTTCGGTGAAGCGCCTGGAGAACGCGGCCCGGGACATGCCGGCCCGCCGGCTCAGCCGCTCGACGGTCCAGGGCGTCGCGGGCTCGGCATGCATGTGCTGGAGCGCGGAACCGACGGCCGGGTCGGCGAGCGCCGCGGCCCAGCCGCCGGCGCTGCGGGGGGCGTGGTCCTGGTACCAGGTCCGCAGGATGTAGAGCAGCATGGCGTCGAGCAGCGCGGGAATCGCCGCGTCGGTGCCGGGTCGGCGCTGATCGAGCTCGTCCGCGAGCAGGTCGACGACGGCGTTGAGCGCCTCGCGCCGGCCCACCCTCCGCGGAAGGTGGATGACGGCGGGGAGCTCGGCGAGCAACGGGTGGGCGCCGGCCCGGTCGAGCTGGTACGAGCCGCACATCAGGACGGTGAGCTCGCCGGCGGCGCCGACGGGATCGGGCACCGGCGTCCAGGAGTCGTCCATCTCCCGTGCCACGTCGACGAGTTCACTGTCGGGCGAGTCGGCGAGAGCGATCTCCTGGCCGTGCGGAACCAGTACGACGTCCCCCGCACCCAGCGGCACCGGATCGTGGCCCTCGACCATCAGCCGGCACTGCCCCTGCAGGACGACGTGGAAGCCGGTCCCAGGGGCGGCCGGGAACCGCAGCCCCCACGGCGCTGTCCGGCGGGTGCGCGCCGCGTGCGGCCGCCCGGTACGGATGGCGGCGATCGCATCGCTGACTACGTCCACCATCCGATCGTACACAGCTCCCCCACTCTGAAGACGAACGGACAAATTCCCGGCTCTCTCGGTCATGGATCGTCCACTGTGATCTTCATAGGCTGAGGCAGGCAAGACCCGGTCCGACAGGTGGCACCCATCGGTGTGCGGGTCAACAGCGTCACCGCCGGGGTTCACGGAGAGCTCCTGGGGCCGCTCGTTCGTCCAGGCGCTCGCCGAGCGCGCGGGCACCGGCTACTGGTGTCGGTGGTCGGACGGTGGGCTTGCTGCCGGCGTCGACGACGTAACACGAACACGAACAGGAGAACACATATGACAACCGCCGCAGCCGCTTTCCCGATCATCCAGCGCTACTTCGAGCTCGCCTCCTCGCGGGACACGGAGGAATACTTCGCCCTGTTCGCGGACGACGCCCTCGTCGAGGACGAAGGCAAGGAGTACAGGGGCATCGCTTCCATTCGGACGTGGCGCACCGAGGTCCCCCTCGTCGAGTACACGATCACCGGCATCGAACCAGTCGGCGACGAGACGGTCGTGACCTGCACGGTCACGGGGGACTTCCCGGGCAGCCCCTTCGCCGGCCTGAAGTTCCACTTCGAGCAGTTCGATGCGGACCAGGTGAGGGTTCTGCGGATCCGGACTTGACCGAACAGACCATGGCAAGGACGTCCACCCGCCCGCCGCACGCGGTGGTGGAGCGCACGGTCAGCGTGAGATCAGCGCACCCTCTTCCGTGACCCTCAGGCGCGCCTGGTGGCCGCCCGGCCCTGGAAGCCGCCGGTGCGCACGGCACGGTCGCCGCTCTACACGTGGAAAACAGTCCTGTCGTAGCAGGACCAGGGCGGGGAAGACGTACGGCATGGGCAAGGACCCGGACGACAAGGCGCGGCTGGACCGTTTGACGTTGCTGGCGGACGCAGAGGCGGCGCTGGCCAGCACGCTGAACCTGCTGGACGGGCTGCGACGTGCGTGCCGCGTGCTGACCGGGCGGCTGGGCGACTGGTGCGTGGTCGACCTGCTCGACGAATGCGGCCGCCTGGAGCGGGCCGTCGTCGTCCACCGCACGCCCGAGGCCCTGATCCCGGGTGGCCACGAAGGGCCGCTTCCGCCGGTGCCCGAGGATGCGGACGGGCCGCTGCCGCGGGTACTGCGCGGGGCGGGTCCGCTGCTGCTCGCCGACATCTCCCCGCCGAGCCTGGCGGTGAACCCGCTGCACGCGCGGCAGCTGGAACTGTTCGAGCAGCTGGCCGCGCACAGCGCCGTCATCACCCCGCTACGGGCCCGGCGGGAGGTCCTCGGCGCCCTTACCGTGGCTCGCACCGACCCCGCCCACCCGTTCACCGAGGACGATCTCCCACTCGTCGAGAACCTGGTCCGCGGCCTGGCGGTGCAAGTGGACAACGCGCGGCTGTACCAGCAGACCCAGCGCATCGCCGAGCGGTTCCAGCGCGCCCTGCTGCCCGAGCTGCCGCAGGTCCGCAACCTCCAGATCGCCGCCCGCTACGCTTCCGCGCAGTCCGTCGCAGAGGTCGGCGGCGACTGGTACGACGCCTTCGTCCTGCCCCATGGAAACACCGCCCTGGTCATCGGCGACGTCACCGGCCACGACCTGCAGGCGGCCATCGACATGAGCGCCCTGCGCAACATGCTGCGCGGTATCGCCGTGGACCGCCAGGAGCCCCCCGGCGAGGTCCTGCGCCGCCTGGACATCGCCAGCCACACGCTGCAGCACGAGGCGACCGCCACGTGCATCTACGCTCTCGTCAAGCACCCCCCTGAGAAGAACGGCCCCTGGGGTCTGCATCACTCCTGCGCAGGGCACCTGCCACCACTGCTGACCACCGCCGAGGGCGACACCCGCTATCTGGAGGCGGGCGCCGGACTGCTGATCGGCCTCGACCCCGGACAACGGCGCCCGACCGCCGTCGACGAACTGCCGCCGTACTCCACCGTGCTGCTGTACACCGACGGACTGATCGAGCGCCGCGCCGAATCCCTGGACCGCGGGTTCGCCCGGCTGCGCCAGCACACCGCCGCGCTGTCCCGCGAACCCCTGGACGTCTTCTGCGACGAACTGCTCGGCGGACTGGCCGCCGACAGCACCGACGACGCCGCCCTCCTCGCCCTGCGCCCCGAACCGGCCCACTGACACCCGGCCGCAGGTCATCAGTTCAGCCGACGGAGGCCTGCTGGTCGCATGTGATGAGTTGGCCCTCTCCGTGCCGTCGCCCTGCTCGGGCTGGGGCCCGTCAGACGACGGACGGCGACGACCGCGGCCGCGCCCGCGCCGGCAGTCAGAAAACGCCTGTGAGAACAGGCTTGGGACCGGCGGGGGTGCCAATCGCCGGCTTGTCCGTGAGCGTGGCGGTGCGTCAGGGCGGCCTCGTTGTCCTTGGCCCTTTCGCGCCGGCATTTCCAGGCGACTCGCTGCCGCACGGGTGATCAGGCATCAGAGATCACCTTGAAGGCCTAGTCGATCAACGACTCGCCGAAAACCCAACGGGGATTGACATGCCGTCAGGAGTCGGAGAGCCGGGCGTGAGGGTGCTCCGGGTACCCCGTTCGGCCCCACAGGACCACCCCCTCCCAATGGTCCGAAATGACAGCCCGTGAGGCTTTCATTACGTTCATTCATATGCCGACTGCCAAAGCCGGCCACTTTGAGACAGGAGCAGAAGCGCCATGATCATGACCCGTTCCAACGTCATCCCCGCGGCCGTCGCCGCCGCGGCAGCACTCGTCGCGACCGGCATCACCTACGCCACGGCCGCCCCCGCTCCCGAGGCGGCTCCGGCCGTCGTCAAGCAGGCCCCCGCCCCGGCCTACGCCCCGATGGGCGGCGAGTCCGGACAGGGCAAGGGCAACGAGGGCGGCGGCCGCGGCGGCGAGGGCGGCCAGGGCGGTGAGGGTGGCCAGGGTGGCGAGCACGGCAAGCGTCGCCACCACGAGATCGGAAGGATCTTCATCAACGAGCGGTCGTTCTCCGCCCACCCCGACGGCTGCATCACCGTGGTGAGCGGCCTGGGCTCCAAGAGCTTCAACATCCGCAACGACAGCAAGCGGACCGTCGAGTTCTTCCGTGGCGCGACCTGCGACAACGGCGCCCCCGTCGCCACCGTCGGCCCCCACAGCGAGGCCAACGGCGTCAAGGTGCACCACACGGAGGGCATCCACGTCAAGGACGGAGTGGTGGGCAGCTTCCGGGTGGTCAAGCGCCACCACGGTGAAGACTTCGACTTCTAGCCCCAACCGCACCATGCGAACCACGTAGAACCCCGGCCCGCCGTAATCGGGCCGGGGTTCCGGCCTCAAACCCCAGGACACCCGGCACGCGGCGCCCACACCGCTTCCAAGGTGTGCTGTCAGGGTGCGTCAGACCGCACCTCCACGGTCTCCCTCGTCGGCATGGGGTCCGGAATCAGGAGAGCCGTCCCGGCCGCCGGGCAGGCCTTCGCTGGTGACGAAGTAGAAGACAGGGAGCATGACGAACACCGCGATCGCCAGCAACGGTGCGACGAACACCCCAAGGAGGCCTGCGACGATGTAGGCGACGGCTCCGGTCCAGGAACGAAGCTGTCCGTGCCGTACGTACGTGTCCTCCACGTCGGGGTCCAGCAGCTCGGGTCGCCGGGCGATCTGCTGGTAGAAGGCCACCCAGCTCAGGCACATCGCTGCGGCGAGGCCGGCGTAGAGAGCGACGGCCACCCGCGCGTCGGAGCCCGTGGGGTCGGCCTGCAGTGCGTCCGCGACCACCGCGGTGGGGAAGGAAAGCGCCGCCGTGGTGAGCAGCAGAAACAGGTTGGCGGCATGCAGCCCGCGGTCCATGGCCCTGATGCGTACGAAGGCCTGGTGGTGGTTGAGCCAGATCACCGAAACGTACCCGAAGGACGCCAGGTAGCCGAGGTAGGCGGGCCACTGGGCCAGCAAAGCCCGGCCAAGGCCGCCCGGCCCGTGCGGCGGATCAGCGAGGTTGAGGGCCAAAAGCGTGACGGCAATGGCGAACACACCGTCACTGAAGGCCTCGGCCCGTGTGGTCTCAGAACGAGAGAACCTGCGAGAGTGGCTCCCGGACAAGCTGGCTCCTGAAGTACTTGGCTCATGTCGGATTCCGGCGGTTCTCAGCGTCGGCCCCCGAGGGCTCGAACCGTCCGGCAGAGCATGAGCCAACCACACCCGAGCGAGGCCCTCTGGCGCGCACCGCTCCGAAGAGGCATCACGGGCAGCGGCGAGGTGGGCGGTCGCACCGCGGGTCGGCGGTCATCCGCTGTGGGTGGCCCGGGGCCGCGCGCCGGGCGGAACGATGTCCAGGACGGCCATCATGCCCATGTCTTCGTGATTGAGGATGTGGCAGTGGTACACGGTCCTGCCGGTGAAGTCCCGGAAGTGGATGCGAACGACGATCGCACCACGTTTCGGCACGTTCACCGTGTCGTACACGCCGTGGGTGGGATCGTGGGCCTTCCCGTTGGTGCTCATCAACTGGAAGTGGTTGGTGTGCAGGTGGAAGCTGTGGTCCTCGTCCGAGTCATTGCGGACGGTCCACTCCTCGACGGTGCCGAGGGTGGAGACGAAGTCGGTCCGGTTCGGATCGTACGTCCGGCCGTTGATGTAGAAGACCGTGCCGGCCTTGTTCTCCGTGAAGACGACGGTCTTGCGGTCCGCGACCGTCGCGTGGCTCAGGTCCTCGTAAGGGCCGAGGGCGGTCGGGAGCGCGGCCCGCGTCATGGGCGTGCCACTGGTGACAACAGTGGCGAGGTCGGCCCGGGGGAACCGGTTTCCGGCCGGGCCGGTGTTGTACGGCAGTGTCTCCAGCCGGGTGGTGCCGGGAGCGCCGCCCTGGACCAGGACATCGAAGCGGGCGGCGGCGGGAATGAGCAGCGTGTCCTCGGCGTAGACCCTGCCCACGGGAACGCCGTCCTGAGCGATCACGTGGAAGCGGGCGCCCGGAAGGTGCAGCTTGTAGTAGATGTTGGCGCCGATGTTGGCCAGCCTCCACAACTGGGTCTCTCCCGGCCGGATGTGGATCGCCGGGTTCTGCTGGCCGTTGACGGTGCGGTTGGTGGACGCGCCGATACTCAGGGGATGGGTCTTGATCGCGTCGCCCTGGACCTGGAAGTCCTTGAGCGCGATGGTGTGCTCGGTGATGTTCCGCAACGACGGAGGCAGGTGCTGCTTCAGGCCCTCGACGACGAGGATGCCCGACTCACCACCCGCGACCTGCGGGGCGGACAGCATGTCCGCGTGTGAGTGGTACCAGAAGGTGCCAGTGGGGTGACTGAGCGGCAGCTGATAGGTGTAGTGGTACGACTGCCCGTACTTGATGGAGATGAAGATGTCGTCGGAGGGAGCCCGCGGCGACACGAAGAGTCCGTGCGTGTGCAGATTGGTGTACTTGTCGGTCTTGTTGATCATGGTCAGGTCGATACGGTCGCCAGGCCACACGCGCAACGTGGGCGGCATGTAGGCCCCGTTGTAGGTCGTCGCGTACAACTGGCGGTTGCCGACGCGGACCTTTCGCCGTTCCACCACGATCGTGGTCCTGAGGAAGCCGTCGCGGCTCACCACCTCCGGGGGATCCTGGAGCCGCGGCCCCGCGCCCGGCGGTGTGGGCCCGCCCTCGACCACGGACCCCTGCGCGTCGCTGGAGCGCTCCTTCGGGGCACTCCCCGCGCAGCCGACGAGCCAGAGGGCGGCGAGGAGCAGACCGGCGACGATGCGGGACGGCGAGGAACAGCGCGTGGTGGGCCGGGTCACTTGTCTCCCCCAGGAAAACGGGCGGCTCCGACCGGGGACGTCCGGCCGGAGATCCATATGCTGCTGGTCGGTCAGCCGGAGAGTAAGGGCACAAAGATCCCTTGCCACGCGGCCACGCCCGGCCGACGGCGCCATCAGCCCGAATGGGCCCCACGACCGCCCATGACGGACTTCGCGGGCCCTGCTCGGGCGGGCGGGGGCCGGTGGACACACGAGGGCACAGTCGCCTTGGACCTGCCGTCCGGGTGAAGACCCCAAAGCGCGCATAGCGGTGCACGCGGCGTACGACTCATCCTCAGGACACGGATGACCAGGCCACTTTGTCGCCACTGGCCCTGTGCCGACCGCTCGAGTTCCCGTTGTGATGGACCTGCTTCCGCCGACGGGTGGGACGCGCAGAATCCGCCGCAGCCGCTACCGGGAGGCCCTCGATGACCACGCCACGCAACCGCTCGTTCGTACAGGTCGACGTGTTCTCCACGATCCCCTACCGCGGCAACCCGGTCGCGGTCGTCCTTGACGGGACGGACCTGACCGACGAGGAGATGCAGCGCGTGGCGCGTTGGACGAATCTGTCCGAGACCACGTTCGTACTGCCCCCCACCGCCCCGGAGGCGGACTACCGGCTGCGCATCTTCACGCCCCGGGGTGAACTGCCGTTCGCCGGGCACCCCACCCTCGGCTCCGCGCGCGCCTGGCTGGACGCCGGCGGCACACCGCGGCACACCGGCCGTATCGTGCAGGAGTGCGCCGCGGGCCTGGTTACCGTGCGCCGCGGCAAGGACACTTTGTCTTTCGCCGCGCCGCCGCGGATCCGCGACGGCGCGCTTGATGAGGCCTCTCTGAACCAGATCGTCGCCGCATTCGGCATCACGCGTGACCAGGTCGTGGCCCACCAGTGGGTCGACAACGGGCCCGGCTGGGCCGTGCTCCAGCTGGCCACCGCCGACGAGGTCCTCGCCCTCGAACCCGACCTCTCCCTCATCCCGACCGCGATGGTCGGCGCGATCGGGGCCTACCCCGACGGGTCCCCCCACCACTTCGAGCTGCGCACCTTCGCCCCCGGCGCCGGCGTACCCGAGGACCCCGCGTGCGGCAGCATGAACGCGGGCGTCGGGCAGTGGCTCACCGCCACCGGTGCCGCACCTTCCACCTACCGGGTCTCCCAGGGCGCGAGGCTGGGACGGGCCGGGAGCATCGAGATCAACGCCGATGCGGACGGCACCGTCTGGGTCAGCGGCGCCGCCACCGTCTGCATCCGCGGCACCATCACCGTCTGACCTCCCACCCGTCCGCGCCCCGGCGGCAGTTGCCGGAGGCGCGGACAGCTACGCGACCGTCAAAGAGGTTGACCTCCGGGGTCGGTGGTGTCGGCGGAGAGCGTCTTCATGGTGACGTAGCTGGTCACCGTGGCCACGCCGGGCAGGGTGGCCAACTGGTTGGCGTGGAAGTCCTCGTAGGCGGGCAGGTCGGCCACCTCGACCTGGAGCAGATAGTCGAAGTTGCCGGTGATGTGGTGGCAGGCGACCACCTCGGGCAGCCGGGTGACTCCACGCTCGAACGCGACCACGTCCGCGCGGGTGTGCCGCATCAGCCGCACCCCGGCGAACACCCGCAGGCCACGGCCGACCACGGCGGGATCGACGAGCGCCCGGTAGCCGCGGATGACCCCCGCGTCCTCCAGCTGACGCACGCGCCGCAGGCAGGGTGACGGCGACAGCCCGACCCGGGCGGCGAGCTCGGCGTTGCTGATCCGGCCGTGCTGTTCGAGCACGGCCAGAATCGACCGATCAATCTCGTCCATGGCAGCAGATTATTGCTCCTGCGGCTTACCTACCACAATTCTACGCCTGCTCCGAGCGCAATTTGCTGCCAAAGTTGCCGGGATCCGCTCACATCGGAGCGCCGGTCGGCCACGCTTCATGACGTCATACCGACGGTCCACGGAAGGGCAGCCATGCCGGGCAACAGCACCATCACCGTTCACGCCGATCGCGATGTCCATCCCAGCCGCGCCGTGGCACCGCCCATCTACCAGACGGCGGCGTTCTGGGCCGAGGACGCGGAGACGTTCGCGCAGGTCGCCGTCGACCCGCGGGGCAAGGACTTCTACACCCGCTTCGGCAACCCGAACCACGCGCAGGTCGCGACCGTCGTCGCCGAACTGGAGAACACCGAGGCGGCCATGGTCACCGCGTCCGGGATGGCCGCGCTCACCACCGCCGTGCTGGCCCTGGTGTCCGCCGGTGACCACGTCATCGGGCAGAAGTCGACCTACGGTGGCACCGCGTCGGTGCTGCTGCGCATGCTGCCGCGCCTCGGCGTGTCGACCACCCTGGTGGACCAGACCGACCCGGAGGCGTTCGCGAAGGCACTGACCCCGCAGACCCGCCTGATCCTGGTGGAGTCGCCGAGCAATCCGCTGCTGCGGATCACCGACCTGCGGGCCGTCGCGGAGTTGGCCCGCGCGCACGACGTGCTGACCATGGCGGACAACACCTTCGCCACTCCGCTGAACCAACGGCCGGCGGACTTCGGCATCGATCTGGTCTGGCACAGTGCGACCAAGTACCTCAACGGCCATTCCGACGTCTCGGCCGGAGTGCTGGCCGGGCGGGCCGAACTCCTGGACCGGATCTGGGACGTCGGCCTGCTCACCGGCGCCACGCTCGGCCCGGTCGACGCGTGGTTGCTGCTGCGCGGCATGCGCACCCTGCCGCTGCGTGTGCCACGGCACAACGCCAACGGCCTGGCGCTCGCGGAGGCTCTGAACGAGCATTCAGCCGTGAGCCGGGTGCACTATCCCGGCCTGGCGACCCACCCGCAGCACAACCTGGCGTGCGGCCAGATGAGCGGTTTCGGCGGTGTGCTCGGAATCGAGTTCGCCGGCGGTTTCGAGACGGCCGACGCTTTCCTCGGCCGGCTGCGCTACTCCCGCCGGTCGGCCAGCCTCGGCGGCGTGGAGTCCCTGGCCGTGCATCCGGCGTCCATGTGGCGCGGGATGCTCAGCGAGGAACAGATCGCCGAGTCGGTCCCGCTGGGCTTGGTCCGGCTGGCCGCGGGCACGGAGGACACGGCCGACCTGGTCGCCGACGCGCTCGCCGCGGCCGACGCGGTGAGTATCTGAGCGACCGGTCTCCGGCGGAGTGCCGTGTCTCGCGGTGATCGCCCCGTCCGGCTCCGGCTTCCTCGCCGCCACCCGGCTGCGGATGCGCCGGCGGCTCGGGCGGGGATCGTCACGGCCGGAAGCAGAGCCGTGGCGGTCCCCCCGACATGATCCTGAATCGTACGAAAGCGTGGAGGAGTTCAGCCGATGAAGACCCTGCTCACTGGTGGCACCGTGGTCAGCATGGACCCGGCTGTCGACGATCTCGACCGCGGTGACGTGCTCATCGAAGACGGCGTGATCGTCGAGGTGGCCGAGCGGATCGACGTGTCGGACGCCGAGGTGATCGACGCGACCGACCGTGTGGTCCTGCCCGGCTTCGTGGACAACCACCGCCACACCTGGCAGACCGCGTTCCGAGGTGTCGGAGCGGACTGGACGTTCCCCGAGTGGGCTGTTGCCATGCACGGCACGGTGAAGCCCCACTACCGGCCCGAGGACGTCTATGTGGGCACCCTGCTCGGCCGCCTGGAGGCCCTGCACTCCGGCGTGACCACGATGCTGGACTGGTTCCACTGCTCGTCGGGCCCCGAGCACGCGGACGCCGCCGTCGCGGCGCTGCGGGACGCGCCGGGGCGGTCGATCTTCTGCCACGGCGCCGGATGGGGCACGCCTGACCCCGTCGACGCCGAGATCCGCCGTGTCTGCTCCGACCTGGCCGGGGACGGCCTGGTCACCATGGCGCTGGGGCTGCGCGGGCCCGAGGACACCAGCATGGACACCGTCGCCCGGGAGCTGAAGCTGGCGGCCGAACTCGGCCTGTGCACCAGCCTGCATGTCGCCTCCGACGGGACGCAGCGCCCGGTCGCCGAGTTGCGCGAGCACGGTCTGCTGCGGGACACCACCACGTTCGTGCACGCCAACGGGATCAGCGACGAAGAGCTGCGGATGCTCGCCGACGCGGGCAGCTCGGTGTCGATCAGCCCGGACGTCGAGCTGAAGATGGGGTTCGGATCGCCGATGACCGGCCGGGCGCTGGCCGCCGGGCTGCGCCCGACACTGTCCATCGACGACGTCCCCTCCGTCGGCGGCGACATGTTCTCCACGATGCGTACCGCCTTCGCAGTGCAGCGCGGCCTGGACGGCGGCCTGCGCACCCGGGACCTGCTGGCTTTCGCCACCGTCGACGCCGCCCGGTCGTGCGGGCTCGAGGCTCGCACGGGCAGCATCACGCCGGGCAAGGACGCCGACGTCATCCTTCTGCGCGCCGACGACCTGACCGTGTTCCCGGTCACCGACCCGGCCGCCACCATCGTCAGCGCCGGCCATCCCGGCCTGGTGGACACCGTCCTCGTCGCCGGCCACGTGGTCAAACGCGACGGCGTGCTGGTGGGCATGGACCTGGCAGCGCTGAGGACCCGACTGCTCGAGTCACGCAACCGCATCGCGGCGGCCGCCGGCATCCCGCTCGACGGCACATGGCTCCCACGACCGGACTTGGAGTAACAGCACCCGAGCGCACACGGCACGGCACGTCCGGACACATCTCCCCCAGCCCTGTCGCTGGTTCAGGAACACACTGCGCGTGGCCACCTGGTGCTGCATCAGGCAACGTTCGGTGATCACTCCGGGCCAACGTCACGACGAGGTCCAAGCCGCTGGCTGGACGACGTCACCACGGACGTCCCCGGAGCGCCCTTTCGCATCGCCCGGTCGCCACGCCAAAGCGGCCGGCAGGGATTCCGTGCCCTCGACGGCGAAGGTTTCCGTGGATCAGTAACCTCTCCGTCTGGCGGGGCTTTTCACGCCGGACCCTGCCGCGGCCGGAGTCTGCTTCCACTGGTGGCACCAGCCGTGCCCGGACCCGGCGCCCACACACACCCACTGGGCCGGTGCGCACCCGGGAGACCGCGTCGGACGGCTACCGCCTTCGACGGCGTACGGGACCATGGTTTCCAACTCGATTGGGTGCCGGGCACGCCGCAAGCGCCCCGCTCTTGGACTTCTCGGTGCCGTCGGGGTCGACGTACCGGGCGCGGTAGCGCAGGCCGACGCCGCGGCGGTCGGTTGTGACCTTGCGGGTCTTGCCGTCCGGGCCGGTCTCGGTCCGGTACCAGCGGTCTTGGATGTGGCCGGCCATCAGGCAGACTCCCGGAGCCGGGAGTCGACCCAGGTCCGTACGTCGGTCGGGTCGAAGCGGAGGTGCCGGCCGACGCGGAAGCCGCGGGGACCGGTGCGCTTGCGCCGCCACTGGTAGACCGTCTCGACACCGGGGAGCTCGAACTGGAGCGGCGCCTCACAGCCCCCGGCGACCTGGGTCAGTCGAAGAGGGCAACGAGTCCGTTCACCCAGATCGCAAGGAATGCAAGGACCGCCACCAGGCATCCGGCCCCCGCCAGGAAGTCCGCGAGGGAGGTTCCGCTGCCGTCTTCCTTCCAGCCAGATGGCACCGTGTCCCAGTCGACGGGCCGTCCCATGGCCTCGGAGCAGGCTGCTCGCACCGCTGCCAGTTGTTCTCTGGCAAAGGCCGTTTGGGCAAGCGACTCAGGACCCTGCCAGGCAAGTGCCCGCATGCGCTGCGGAGCTGTGCGGTACCTCGCCTCGAATGCGGAGGTCTCCGCTGCGTCCCGGTCTTGATCGAGGTACATCCAGCGGCCCGCTTCCGCAGGCTCTCCGTACAAGCGGTAGACCTCAGCCAGCCGCTGACGAAGCATCAGGTCATGTGGAAAGGACGACACCAGCCCGCGCAGGCGCTGGCGCGCGACGGGAACCCGGCCGGCGGCCAGGTCCGCATCGACTCGGGCAAGGGTGTCTCTCAATGGCATGAACGCATGATCGAGTACCGCAGTGCCCACCGTCGACCGGTTTTGTCGCTCAGCACTCGCTCAACGCAGCGGTAACCCGACGGCTCCGCCGACAGTCGGCCTGCGCGAGGCCGGTCCAGTAGAGCGCCGACGCCGCCGAGAGCCAGCAGGACCGCAGGGCGCCGACGCTGGGAAAGCCCAGATGTGGCACGTCCTCGATGCCCCGGAGGCACCAGCTCACTCGTGGTGGTCTCGCGTGTGCGAACGGGGCGTTGACGTGGAGGTACCTCGATCAGGTGGGAAACCTGCCGGGTTGCTGGAAATCGCCTGGTCACCTGCTTTCCTCTTGATCAGTTCTGCCGTCCACAGAGGAATGAGGACCCATCGATGAAGCGTCTCGCTGTTTGCGTCGCTGTGACGGTCTCGGCCATCGCTCTTGCTGCCGGGCCGGCCGCGACAGCGGAGCCCTCCCCGGGGAAGCACGGAGAAGCAGCCCGACACCACACACCCCCGAAGCCGGCGAGCGAGTCGGCCCGGCTGGCCCGTTCCATCCTGAACACCAAGGGCATCACCTACGCCAAGACGCACGTGGGCGGTACCGACAAGGCGTCCCTCCCGCAGCAGAATCTGGTCGACGTCTCCAACGGGCATCAGGCCAAGACCAGCCCGTGGGGCCACAAGAAGGGTGCGCGGGTCGCGCTCGACACGCGGATGCTCAACGGTGTCCTGAAGCTCAACACCCAGCACCGCTACACGTTCGAGATCTCCGAACTCGTCGGCGGGGAGCACAGCCCTTCCTCCAAGCACTACGCGGGCCGCGCGGTCGACGTGACCCGGATCAACGGCCGTCACGTGGGCGAGAAGGCCGATCACCGCGGACTCATGAACGCCTGCCGCAAGCTCGGCGCCACGCTGGTCCTCGGCCCCGGCGACAAGGGCCACAGCACCCACGTTCACTGCCAGTGGTAGTCCACCTCCAGCACACCAGGTGATTTGGCCCTGTTCTCGGCTGCGGCCAAGTGGCGTCCGCAGCCATCCGTCCTGATCAGCGGCCTGGCCTCCGTCGCGGTAAATCGCACAGTTACCGCGACGACGGGCCGCTCCACCAGGGACAACAGCCACGTTTCCGCACGTCAGGTGTACGCGTTTACCGCGACTCGACCATCCGCACCTGCGCCGACCAGGACCCGGTGGACACCGAGGAACGCCCCGGTCTGACCAGCGACGAAAAGAAGGGACTCGCCCCGCTACGAACGTCGGGCCGACCTCCAGCTCGGCTTGCTCCACCTCGCGTGCAGCATCATCTGCCTACGTCAGCTTTGCGTATCAGGATGAGGAGGGCGTAGGGATGGCCGACGTCGATGGCCAGTCGAGTACGGTCAGCTCGGGCCACTGCCGACGCCAACGCGCCGTCTTCGTTTCATACACCTCTTGCGGGGCGAGCACCGGGTTTGGGACGCACCACGAGATCGAACACATCAGAGAGCCCGTGCGGCGCGTAGACGCGCCATCGCCCGCCCTGCTCCAGGCGCACGCCCAGGCAGCAGGTGGTCGCTGCGAAGCCGTCGATGGCGGCCTCGGTGGAGGCGTAGGGAGCGCACGCGACGCCGAACTTCTGCTCGTACCAGAGGTGGACGCGGGCCTCGTTGCGAACCTCGACCTCCGCCGGCAGACCGGCGAAGGCCTCGTCGGCGGTCTTGATCACTGCGTCCTCCGCCTCCCAGGACAGGTCGCGGCGGTCGAAGTAGAGCACGTCGTAGTCTTTGATCCCGCTGGTGGGGCGCCATGCCTACCACGCGGCAGGCCAACCGCGCCTGCAGGACGCCTTGGAGGCTCTCTCAAGTCTCCGAGTCTGAAACGATCAGTTGGGCACAGGCGCTCGCCCATTTCTCACATGGCGCGCAGGCCCCGGTCGGCGAAGGCGATCAGCCACTCGAAGCTCTCGTCGATGTCGGCGCTCCACTGGAAGCCGTTGCCCGCCTGCAGCGTGGCGAAGCCGTGGCAGAGGCTGCGGAGCGTACGCAGGGCGTGGTCCACGTCGGACTCTGCGATCTCGTAGCCTCGCAGGACCGCCATGAACGCGCCGAGCAGCCGCTGACCTGCGGTGGCCAGCGGATCGTCCGGGCCGGAAGGTTCCGCGCCGATCGTCGCGCCGTACCGGCCGGGGTGCTCCAGGACGAAGGCGCGGAAGGCGCGCGCCGCGGCCGCCAGGGCGTCGCGGCCCGCGTACCCCTGGACCGCGCCGCCGACGGCGTCGGCGGCCTCGTTCAATGCCAGGACCGCGATGCGCCGGTTGAGGTCTTCCTGGTTGCCCACGTGCTTGTACAGGGACGGGGTGCGCACGCCCACCCGCTCGGCCAGCAAGCCCATCGTCAGGTTGGCGAAGCCAACCTCGTCGGCGAGGG